>JAJXSP010000319.1 GCA_021784515.1 Myxococcales bacterium
CGGCAGCGGGTCGTTCGGCGGCGGCACCGGGTCGGGCGGCCGCGCCGGCGTGGAGCGGCCCGCTTCGGCGGGCCTGCCGGAGACGGGGCGAGGGTGCTTCTTTCCATCGTCCTTCTTCGGCGGCACCGGGCGTTTCCCCTCGGGCGGCGTGGCGTCGGCGAGCAGCACGCGCTCGCCCGTCGGTGGGCTCGCGGAGGCGTCGGGACCCGCGGCGAGCGGCGCCAGCGCCAGCGTCGCGGCGGCCATGCTGCGCCAGCGCGGCGCGGATCGAGTGCGCCCCTCGCGCGTCGCCGCCACCAGGGCGCGCGTCGCCGTCGCCACCTCCTCCTCGAGTGCCGCGCCCGCCTCGGTCGTCTTCTCGGTGAAGCGCGCCGCGAACTCGTCGCGCGCATCGACGCTCGCGGCGCGCGGCGACGCGGCGAAGTCGAGCAGCGCCTCCAGGCGCTCGACGCAGTCGAGGTTCACGCGCGCCACCGTCTCCGCCGCGCGCGCCCGCAGCGACGGAGTGAGCGCGTGCGGGTGGAACTGCCGCAGCAGGTGCAGGTGGTAGCCGAGCCCGAGCGTCGAGTTCATCAGCCCGTCGCAGCGGAAGTTGCGATCCCAGAACGCGCGCGTGAACAGGCGGAAGGCGCGCTCCGCCGCCGGGTCGGCGATCTCGTAGTCCCAGCCGAACTCGTCGCCGACGAGGCGCCCCTCGCGCTCGAGGCGCCGCATGAGCGGCGTGCCGACGTAGATCTCGGTGCGGCAGAAGTTCATCGGCACGTGCGCCCAGCGCCGCAGGAAGCCGAGGCTCGCGCGCAGCGACGGGATCGTCGAGTCCGGGTCGAACAGCAGCATGTTGAAGCAGGCGTCGACGTCCATCGCGTCGAGCAGTCCGAGGCCGCGGTGGTTCGCCGCGAGATCGACCCCGCGGCCCAGCGTGCGCAGCCCCTGCGTCGAGCCGGCCTCGACGCCGACGTACACGCGCAAGAGGCCGATCTCGCGCAGCACCGCGAACACCTCGGGGTCCACGTCGTCGGGCCGCGCCTTCACGACGAGCGCCACGTCGCGGACGTCGCGCCGCCGCAGCGCCTCGCGGAGCGCGGTGACGCGCGCGAGGTCGTGGACCCGATCGCGGGTGAAGAAGTCGTCGTCGTGGAAGATGAAGAGGCGCACGCCGCGGCCGCGTCGCAGCTCGGCCATCTCGTCGGCGAGGTTGTCGACCGAGCGCGCGCGGTACTTCGGCCCGCCCGCCTCCTTCACGTAGGCGTGGATGCAGCAGAAGGTGCAGTGGCCGCCCGCTCGAGCGCGGCGGCCAGATAACGGGTGGCGAGGTTCTCCTCCAATTCGGCGCCGACCAGCAGTACGCGCATGAATCCCTCCAACGACGACGACACGGATTGGATCTACTGCTTCGCGATTGCCCCGGTCGTCCCGCCCGCCGCCGCCGCGCGCGCCGACGGGAGGCGGCTGCGCAGCCACTCCGGCGTCATTCGCTGCACGCGCTCGTCGAGGGCCTGGCGGTGCTGGTGGTATTCGAGCCCGCGCGTCGGCGCCGGCGACTGCCGCCGCGAGAGCGCCGACCACAACGCCTCGCCCGCTCCGGCGGGGAGCCCTACCTCTCTTATCGCCTTGTCGAATCCAGAGCGATCGATGTCCATGACGTTCCGTCACCCCGGAGTGTTCTGATAGGGCATCGCCGTACGGCAGGGCTGGCCGCGCAGCGACGGACAGGCCGGCAGCGGCGTGGGCGCCGTCAATCCCGGAATGAGCGGCAGCGCGAGGCTCGACGGGTGCTCGGCCGAGTGGCCGATGGTGTGCGTGACCGGGCCGGGGAAGGTCTTCAATTCGAAGCGCCACGCCGCCCGCGTGCCGCCCGGCGTGTCCACGGTGAGCCGGATCCGCGACCCCTTGCGGAACACGTGGCCGAAGCCGGCGAGCGGCACGCGCGCCGAGGTCCATTGTCCGGGGACGAGCGGCGCGTCGTCGGCCTCGAGGTAGGTCGGCGACGGCCACAGCGCCGTCGAGTCCGGCCCGAGCTTGCGCATGCTGGCGCGCAGCCAGCCGCTCTGCACGTAGGTCTCGTTGCCGTCGGGGCGCAGCTCGCTGATGGTGATTTGCAGGTCGGCGTCGTTGGCGGTGGACTTCACCCACAAATCCGCGCTGCCGGTGCCCACGAATCCCATGTCGGTGGCGAATGGGGCGCTCTCGAACACCGCCGCTTTTCCGGGCTGTGATTGCTGCCAGTCCCATTTCGGCTGCTTGTCGCCCACGTCGCCGCCGGCGAGGTTGCCACGCGCTCCGGCCGAAGGGTCGAGGGCGAACGCCGAGGCGGCGCCCGAATCGGCCGGCGGCGCGTCCGCGAGCGACACGCCGTCGCCGTCGGGGCGCTGGAGATAGAGGCGGTATTCCTGCGTCGGCGCGGGCGGCCATTCGCCGAAGGTGCGCTCGAAGGTGCCCACGGGCGCGCCGGGATCGCCGGCCACGTCGCCGCTGTCGAAGATCACCCGCACGCGCGGCTCGTTCATCCACGACTGGAGCGCGTCGCCATAGGCGGTAAAGCCGGTGAATCGGTCGGGCGGGAGCTGGAGCATGGAGTGGAATACCTGGTTGAAGATCAGCGGCGCGAGCGCGCGAATCTCCTTGTCGACGAATGGCACGCGCCGCGCGACGAACAGGTCGAGGAACGACTTCCACTCGTACAGCACCTGGGGCGCGAAGTTGTCCTCGTGAACCCCGTTGTGCACGGTGAAGCGCACCGTCGGGGAGGCGGCGAACTGGTCGAGCAGCGTGGTGAAGAAGGGCCCGGTTTGCTCGTCCTGCCAACTTCCCGCGAGGAACACCGGCACGTCGATGGCGTGGGCGAAGAAAGTGGGGTTCAGCGGGTCGTGGAGCGCCGGGACGTAATAGGGGGTATTCATCGCCTCCTGGATATTGTCCACCTTCTGCGAATGGAGGAGCTGATTCTCAGCGCACACCGTGTCGCCGGCGTCGATCTGGCCTTTTTCCCAGCCCTGCCCGTCGGGGTCGGCGCGGTTGAGAACCTGGTTGAGCCACTCGAGGGCGAATCCACTGTTGAGGATTCCGCCGGGCAGGAGCGTCGTCGCGGTGTTGCCGATGACCGAGAGCGGGGTGATCGCCGCGAGGCTCGGTGGGCGGGTCCAGGCGACGAACATCTGGGTGATTCCGGGGTAGGACAAACCGGTCATTCCGACCTTGTGGAATTGCACCCAGTCCTGCGCGGCGACGGTCTCGATCATGTCGTAGCCGTCGAGCAGCTCGAGGGTCTCGAAGTAGTCGTAGGCACCGCCCGAGCAGCCCGTGCCGCGGAGGTTCACCGACACGGTGGCGAAGCCGAACAGGCTCGCCAGCAGCGCCGACGGGTCGGTGGGCGGCGCGCAGATGACCGGGATTTGATCGCACAAGAACTCGAACTGGGTAATCGGCCCCTGCGGCCGCGAGGGGTCGTATCCCGAGTAGTTGACCACGGTGGGGTAGGGGCCCATCTCCGGCGGGCCGGGCAGCGAGACGAAGACCGAGAGCGTGGTGCCGTCGCGGGTGGTGATGTAGCCGAATCCCGGGGCGAGCTTCTGCGCGGAATAGAAGCTCTGTGGCGGCCGGCTCTCCTCGGCCGACATCACCCTCAGGGGGCGGCTGTGCTGGCCGAGCGCGTCGGCGCGCACGACGTAGCCCGATCCCGGGTCGAGGTGGCGGAAGATCAGGCTCCCCTGGGCGTCGGCGACGCCCGATTGCACCGGCTGCCCGCTCCCGTCGGTGAGCGCGAGCGCGGCGCCGGCGGGGGCGTGCGTGACCTGCAGCTGCAGGACGCTCTCGCGCACCTGGAAGGAGGCATTCCCCTCGTCGGGGGGCGGCGCCGCGCAGCCGGCGGAGAGGAGGGTGGCGAGCAGGGCGAGCGACGAGCGAAGCGACGGTCCCATGGCGCGGAGCATCGCACAGTCGAAGACAGGCCGGATCTTCACGCCGGCGGGTCGCGGTCGACGCTCTACGCGGCCCGGACCGTGGCGAGGCGGGTGCGGGCGCGATCGATGAGCGCGAGGCAGGCGGCCAGGGTGTCGGCGCCGAGGAGCGCGCGCCGGAGCGCCGGCCCGTCGGGGACGCCGGCGAGGTAGCCCTCGAGGTGGCGGCGGGTCACGCGCACGCCGGCGTATTCGCCGCGCGCCGCGACGTTGGCGGCGGTGTGCTCGGCGAGGAGGTCGAGCCGCGCATCGACGGTGGGAGGCGGCAGCTGGACGCCGCGGTCGAGGAGCGCGCGCGCCTCGGCGAAGATCCACGGGTGGCCGATCGCCGCGCGGCCGATCATCACGCCCGCGGCGCCGGTCTCCGCGAGCGCGCGGGCGGCGTCGTCGGCGGTGCGCACGTCACCGTTGACGATCACCGGGATGGAGCACGCCTCGCGGGCGCGCCGGGCCCAGCTCCAGTCGGCGCTGCCGGTGTGGGCCATGAGCGCGGTGCGGCAGTGGATGGTGAGCGCGGCGACGCCGGCGTCCTCGAGGCGGCGCGAAAGGTCCACGATCGGCATCTCGGGCTCGCGGCCGAACCCGATGCGGGTCTTCACCGTCACGGGCAGCGCGACCGCGGCGACGATGCGGCGGGCCATCGCCACCATCGCGGCGGGGTCGCGCAGCCAGCCGGAGCCGGCGCCACGGCGGGCGATCTTCGGCACCCAGCAGCCGCAGTTGAGGTCGATGAAGGCGGGCCCCGCCGCCTCGGCGATGCGCGCCGCCTCGACGAGCAGCTCGGCGTCGCCGCCGTAGATCTGGATCGCCGTCGGCGCGTCGTCGGGGGCGAGCGTCATCCGGCGGCGCGCGTCGCGTGTCCCGGTGACCAGCTTCTCGGCGTTGACGAACTCGGTGACGCACAGCTCGGCGCCGCGGGCGCGGCAGAGGCGGCGGAAGACGGCGTCGGTGACGTCTTCCATCGGCGCCAGGATCACCGGGCGCGCGTCGAGGAGCGCGCGCAGGCGCTCGTGCGGGCTCGACGACGGGACGGGCGCGGTCATCCGGCCCAGCATACACGCGGGCGGCGCCCCGAGTGCGGCGCCGCCCGTCGCGGTCGACGCGATCTAGTTCGCCTGGCCCGGGGTGGGCTTGGCGGCGACCACGAAGTCCTTGCTGTTGTCGTTCGTGTCGGTGCCGTTGGGCGTCCGCGCGATCGACTGGCTCGCCATGGGCGCCGGGGCGGGGCTCTTCTCGGTGAACGTGTTGGGCACGGCGAGCGCGCCGAACGCGACCGAGTCGATGCGCAGGCCGTTCGGATCGCGCAGGCCGACGCCGCCGATGTCGGCGATGCCGCTCGAGAGGGCGCCGTCCGACTTGCCGGGGAAGTCCTTGCCCGCGAATACGAGGTAGCCGCCCGCGGGGATCGTCTGCGTGAGCTTGTAGAGCGTGGTGTCCGCGCCACCGCTGTTGTCGTTCGTCGACCGGTAGGCGACCTTCCATCCATTGAGGTCGATCGCCGCGTTGCACGGGTTGAAGATCTCGACGAACTCGTCGTAGGCGGAGATGCCGCGCGTCTGGACCTCGTTGATCACGGGAGTGCAGCCGAGCGCCATGTCGCCGGCCGGCGCGAGGTCGGCCTTCTGGCCGGCCATGTCGGACGCGCCCTTTGCCATGTCGGCGACGCCGGCGTCGGGGGCGGCGGCGGGCCAGGGGACGTCGAAGCTCACCGAGTCGATCTCGTAGCACTTGCCGTTCGGCACCGCCTTGTCGCCCATCTGCGAGAAGTCCCACTCGACGAGCTTCAGGTTCTGCGCGGTGGCCGTCATGCGGCCCATGTTCGCGTTGCGGTCGGCGCGCGTGACGGTGACGGTGCCTCCTTGCGCGAAGAACTGGTCGGTGCAGCTCATGTTCGCGCAGGCGGAGATGAGCGCGCACACCTCGCACTTGGCGTACTGGTCGCCGGGCTTGAAGGTGACCGTCTTCGGGTACTTCTCGCCCATCGACTGCCAGTCCTCGATGGCGAGCGCGTTCAGCGGCTCCATGGGCTGGTCGGCGCCGACGACGAAGGTGACCATGTTCATCGCGTCGTAGGCCGCGGCGGGGTGGAGGTTCGGCCACGTCGCGAGGTGGGTGCAGTTGCCGACGTTGCCCATCGCCATGTCGCCGCCGCCGCCGCCCATCGTGAGATCGCCGCCCGGCGGCATCGCCATGTCGTCCATGGCGCCGCCATCGTCGGTCATCACCGTTTCCATGTCGTCGCCCATCGCCATGTCGCCGGTCGACCCCTGCTGCGCGAGGTCGTTCTCGACGGCCATGTCCTTGTGGCCCGGCGAGGCGAAGTCGCCGTTGCCGCCGTTCATCTTCGGTGCGGCGCTGCAGGCGGCGAAGGCGAGGACGGAGGGAAGGGCGAGCGAAAGCCAGGTCGTGCGGTTCATGGGTACCTCGACGGTTACCGCCGACTTCTAGTCCGAGCGCGCGTCAAGCTCAAGCCCCATCTTCGAAGGGGAAGTGCAACCCTGGCGCGGCCGCGCGCTCGCGGTACGATCCGCGGGATGCGATTCAGCTGGGTCCAGCCCGACGAGTCCAGCGAGGTGCAGCGCGCGCTGCGCCGGCCGGAGGGCACCTTCGATGAGCTGTTCGACGAGCGCGACGCCCTGCGCCTCCCCGCGCGACCGCCCGGCGTCCCGGCGACGGTGTGGCCGAGCCTGGCGGAGCACGTGGCGCGTTGCGAGCGGGTGCGCGAGGTGTTCGCCGCGACGGGGGCGGACGCGACCCGCCGCTTCGCCGCCTCGCCCCACGCGGTCGAGCGCGCCGCCCTGCTCGCCGCGCGCTCCGACGAGGCCGACCTCGACACCGTCGTCGGCATCCTCGCCTGCGCCGTCGACGAGTGGATGGCGTATGGGCCGCTGCTCTCGCGGCTGGTCGAGCTGGGCCTGCCGTTCGCGCCCGAGCGCACCGTCGGCGTGTTCGAGGACTTCGTGGCGCGGGCGGTGGCGGTGCCGTCGGAGCTGCCGGCGTGGCGCGAGCGGGTGCGCTTCGCGCGCGACGGGCTGGCCGCCGTCTACGTGCGCACCGGGCGCGACGAGGACGCCGAGCGCCTCTTCCACGAGCGCTTCCTCGAGGAGCCGCGCGACGTGACGGTCGCGATCGGGGCGGCGCGGGCGTTCCTCGAGGCGGGCCGCACCGGGCGATCGATCCGCTGGCTCGAGCGCGCCGCCGAGCGCGCCGACCGGATCGACCGCGCCCCGCTCGCCGAGCGGCTGCGCGCGAAGGTCGCGGCGCTGCACAAGCGCCTCGCCTGATCCTCAATTACAGGCGTTGTCGACGCACTGGTGGCCGAGCACGCAGCCCGCGTCGCTCTGGCACGGCTGCCCGGTCATCGATGGGACGCACACGTAGCTCCCCGGGACGGACTCGAGGCACTGGCCCGAGCAGCACTCGCCGTTCGAGTCGGACTCGAGGAGGCAGGGCGCGCCGTTCGCGAGGCAGATGCAGGCGCCGCCCTGCTCGTGCTG
>JAJXSP010000320.1 GCA_021784515.1 Myxococcales bacterium
TCCGATCTAGTGGCCGGGGTGCGGCCGCCGCGCGCCCGCCTCCCCGCGCGGAAAGGCGAGGAAGTACGACTTGCACGCGTCGACGATCACGTGGACGTGGCGGGCGGCGGCGAGGTGCGGGAGCACGCGCCGGTAGAGGTCGGAGCGACGCAGCCGCCCGTCGGCGAGCTGCACGTAGCCCTCGCCCTCCTCGACGCTGCCGTGGCCGGCGTAGACGAAGAACGCCTCGGCGGCGCGGCCGGCGCGGCGGTCGGCGGCGAGCTTCCGTTCGAGTCCATCGAGCGCGGCGTCGAGCGCGGCGCGCGAGGGCGGGCCGTCGGGCGTCACGTCGCGCTGCAGCGCGCGCGTCTCGGCGTCGAAGTCGGCGAGCAGCGTCACCTCCGCCCCGGCCTCCCGGAGCAGCCGCGCGTAGCCGGCGGCGTCGTCGTCGGCAAAGCGAAGCGGGAGCACGTCGGGGCCGGTGGCGACGTTCGAGCCGATCACGACCGCGTAGAGCACCGCGAGGCTAGTCGGCATCGACCATCACCTCGATCGAATGCTGCGCGCCATCGGCGATGGGCAGCCGGCGCGCGGTCGGCGCCGCGGCGGCGAGCGCGCGCTCCACCTCGCGCACGGAGAGCGGCGCGCGAGAGAACAGGGCGAACAGGCGGAGCGGCCCCGGCGCGAGGGTGTGGCGCACCTCGTCGGGGAGCTCGACCGCGGCGCCCGCCCGCGCGGGGACGCTGCGCCCGTCGTCGCCGTCGCGGGAGAGCGCGGGGTAGTACCAGAAGGCGCGGCCCGCGCGGTCGGCGCCGACCACCATCACGAAGGGCCACGGCGCGGGGTCGAGGTTGTCGTAGGCGATCAGCACGCCGTCGCCGCGGCCGAGGTGCCCGCCCGGTGTCAGCTCGACGGTGCGCCCGTCCGGAAGCGCGCGGTAGGCGCGGAGGCGCACCCACGCGTCGGGCGAGGTCGGAGCGCCGCGCGCCTGGGGCGCGGCCACGCGATCGGATCGCCCGCCGCGCACAGCGACGGCGAGCGCCAGCGCGGCGGCCAGCGCGCCCGCCGCCGCGGCGCCGCTCCATGAAAGACGCGCGACGGAGCGCCGGCGGGGAGGGAGCGCCGCGCGCTGCCGCACCGCCGCCACCAGGTCCACCTCGGGGAGCGGCGGCGCCGCGGCGATCGCGGCGGTCAGCGCCTTCAGCTCGCCGAGCACCGCCTGGCAGTGGAGGCACGACCGCGCGTGCTCGTCGAGGGCCGCCGCCTGGTCGGCCACCAGCTCGCCCTCGAAGCGGCGCGCCAGGTCGTGGTCGCTCGGGCAGCCGCCCGTCATCGCCGCGACCAGAGCGCGCGGACCGCCTCCAGCGCGCCGAACAGTCGCGACTTCACCGTGCCGACGGGGACGCCGAGCGCCTCGGACGCCTCGTCGTGGGAGAGCCCGCCCCAGAACCGCAGCAGGAGGATCTCGCGCTGCTTCTCGGTGAGCTTCATCATCGCCGCCTGGACGGCGCGCTCCTGCTCGCGATCCGCCGCCGCCGTCTCGCCCACCGGCAGCGCGTGCCCGACGCCGTCCTCGTAGCGACGGGAGCGGGCGGCCATGCGGCAGCGGTTCAGGGTGAGGCGGAAGAGGAAGGCGCGGAAGTGGCCGTCGGCGCGGTAGGTGGGCACGGCGCGCAGGAGGTCGACGAATGCGTCCTGCGCGACGTCGCAGGCGAGCGCCGGGTGGTCGAAGAACTTGTGCGCGAAGCCGATCACCCGTCGCTGGTGGCGTCGCACGAGCGCGTCGAAGGCCGCCCGGTCCCCCGCGCGCGCGGCGGCCATCAACGCGTCGTCGTCGCGCTCCTCGGCGTCGCCGACCGCGACGAGGTGGGGCAGGTGCGACGCGCGCGGCATCCCTACCGTCGTGCACCGTCGGAGCGCAACGCCACTTGACGACCGTCATGGACAACGAACGCGATCGTCGATCGGTTTTTCGCGGTCCGCTCGTCCCGTGAACCCGGGCGACGCGTTTCGCGCTTGCGCGACGGCCGGCTCAGCTCCCGATGTCGACCGTGATCGCATCGCTTCCGACGGTGGCGGCGTAGGTCGGGATCGGGATGTTGGTCGGGCCGGAGAGCACGTCGCCGGAGAGCGAGAACTCGGCGCGGTGGCAATCGCAGCGGATCATCGAGGAGCCCTGCGCGTGCATGATGCAGAACTGGTGCGTGCAGGTGGCGGAGAGCGCGACCGCCGCCGCCTCCGCGGTCCGCAGCACGACGATCGGGAAGCTCGACTGCACGTCGACGACGGCGCTGCCGCCGACGCCCGCGAGCGCGGGGAAGTCCCCGAAGCCGAGCACCGCCTTGCCGCCCGAGGGAGTGACCGAGCCGTCGAACGACGCGCCCTTGCCGCACGAGGGCAGGAGCAGCGCCGCGCCCCCGGCGGCGACGAGGGCGTGGAACTGGCGGCGGGTGCAGTCGGACATCGCGCGAAGTCTAGCCCGCCTGGCGCCCGCCGCGACCGCCCGCGCCCGCGAACTTTTCACGGCGAGCGCCTGCCGAGCGGACGGGCGCCGCCCTAAACTGCTCGCCCGATGCGCGCCCGGGTCCTCGCATTGCTGCTGCCGGCGATCTGCGCGAGCTGCGCGATCGATCTCGGCGCCGCGCCCGACGCCGCCTGCCACCCGTCGCCGGACTTCTTCGTCGCCGAGTTCGCGCCGCGCTACCTCGAGCTCTACCAGTGCGCGACCCGACGCTGCCACGACTTCTCGGACGGCAGCGGCACGATGCGGCTGCGCCCGTTCGAGGCCGCGCCGGCGCCGGGCACGCCGCTCGATGCCTGGCCGCTCGGGTGGCGCGAGAACTACCTCTCGGCCAAGCAGCTCGTGCGGTGCGACGCGCCGCTCGAGAGCCGCCTGCTCACCGTGCCCGAGGGGCTGGGCAACCTCCACCCGCCCGGCCCGATCGTACGCGACCGGCCGGCCGCGGCGGCGCTGTTCGAGGCGTGGGTCGGCGCGCCCACCGACGGCGGCGCGGGGGACGCACGATGAGGCGCGCGCTCGTCGTGTTGGCGCTGCTCGCCGCGTCGCGGGCGCAGGCGCAGGATCGCGGGGAGGCCCACGCCTCGCTGCGCATCGTCGGCCAGCCCGCCCCCGACGCGTGGCTGCTCGTCGCCACGCCGTCGGTGACGGGCAACGTCGCGGCCACCTCGTGGCTGCGCTTCGACGTGAACTGGCTCGCCGACGTGGTCACCGGCGCCACGCCGCGCACCTACGGGCGGCCCGACGTGGTGACCGCCGCCACCCGCTTCTCGGAGGTGCGCAACGTGATCGGCGCCGGCGCGAGCGCGGTCGCGGGGCCGGTCACCGTCGGCGCCGGGTATAGCTACGGCAACGAGTCGGACTTCCGCTCGCACCTCCTCCGCGCGTCGGTGAAGGCCGACCTCTTCCAGCACAACACGACGCTCAGCGCCGACTGGGGCCACAGCTGGAACAGCGTGTGCGACCTCGCGCAGGACAACGTGCCCGTCCTCCTGCGCCAGCCGCTCGACAGCTCGCGCGGCTGCTTCCAGGGGACGCCGACGCTGACCGAGGAGTCGCTCGACACCGACGCGCTCGACGTGGCCTTGGTGCAGACCTTGACCCCGAAGCTCGTCGGTGCGCTCGTCGGCACCTACGAGCACCTCGACGGGTTCCAGTCGAGCCCGTACCGGCGCGTGCGGCTTTTGGGCGGCGAGTTCCAGGCGCAGGAGTCGCACCCGCGCCTGCGCGACCGCGGCGCCCTCACCGCGCGCGTGCGCCTCGCGGTGCCCCCGGTGCACGCCACCTTCGGCGCCGACCTCCGCCTGTACCGCGACACCTGGGGCGTGCAGTCGATCACCGGCGAGGCGACGTGGGACCAGCCGTTCCTGCAGCGCGTGCCGGCGTGGCGCTTCCGGGTGCGCGCCCGCGGCTACGTCCAGTCGAGCGCGAACTTCTACAAAGACGCAGGATCCTCCGATTCCTACGAAACCACCGGACCCGCGGGAAACTACTTTACCGGCGATCCGGAGATGGCGCCGCTGGCCGACCTCCTGCTCGGCATGCGCGCCACCTACACCACCACCGCGCCGGAGGGGAAGCGCTTCGGACGGATGTTCACCGACGGTGAATGGACGATGTTCTTCGACTACCTGAAGGAGTTCGCGCTCTCGCCGACGCCGCCGGTGGCGGCCCGCTTCTCGAGCTGGGCCAGCGCCCTCGTGCTCGGCTTCTCCGTCGACGGGCGGTTCTGATCAGTTGCAGCCGCAGCCGCCGCCCGACGCCGAAAAGCCGCCGGAGGAGGCCTCGCGCGCCTCGAGCATGTGCTGATCGATCGCGTCGTCCGGTCGCGGGTCGAAGCGCATCGAGGGCTGCGCCAAAAGCTCGCGCTGCCACGGCTTCACGCAGCCGCCGAGGGAGAAAAGGGCGAGCAGCAGCAGGAGGCGCATCGTCCCGACACCGTAGCGCGGCGACGCCGGCGGTCAACCGCGCGCGCGCACGATTCGCCGATCAACCCGATCCGTCGAGCACCAGCCGCACCGCCGCGAGCAGCGCCTCCGCGGTGAACGGCTTCTCGATCAGCCGCACGCCCGCCTCGGGGACGCCGTCGTGGACGATCGAGTTCTCCGAGTAGCCCGAGGCGTAGAGCACGCGCAGCTCGGGCCGCTCCTTCCGCAGCCGCTGGGCCAGCTCCTTGCCGGACATCTTCGGCATCACCACGTCGGTGAGCAGCAGGTCGATCGGGTGGCGCTCGCACACCAGGAGCGCCTCGCCGCCGTTGCTCGCGTCGAACACCTTGTAGCCGGCCGAGTGGAGGATCCGCACCGCCAGCGAGCGCACGGCGTCCTCGTCCTCCACGAGGAGGATCGTCTCGCCGCGCCCCTTCTGCGCCGGCGCGGCCTGCCCCTCGTCGCGCGCCACCTCGCCATCGGTGGCGGGGAGGAGGATCTCGAACCGCGCGCCGGCGCCGGGGGCGGTCTCCAGCGTCACGTCGCCGCCGGCGCGCTTGATGATGCCGTACACCGTCGAGAGGCCGAGGCCGGTGCCCTTGCCCGCGGGCTTGGTGGTGAAGAACGGATCGAACGCGCGCGCGGCCACCTCGGGCGACATGCCGCAGCCCGTGTCGGCGACGGTGAGGCGCACGTAGCGCCCCGGTCCGAGGCCGTCCGGCCGCCGCTCGTCCGGCTGGCAGACCACATTGGCGGTCTCGATGGTGAGCTGCCCGCCGTCGGGCATCGCGTCGCGCGAGTTCACCGCCATGTTCAGCAACAGCTGGTCGACCTGGCCGGGATCGGCGCGCACCGGCCACAGGTCGGGGCCCGGCACCGTGACGAGGTGGATGTCCTCGCCGAGCGCTCGCCGCATCAGCTTCTCGAGGCTGGCGACCACGTCGTTGAGGTCGATCACCTCCGCCTTGACCAGCTCCTTGCGGCTGAAGATGAGGAGCTGCCGAGCGAGCCCCGCGCCGCGCTGCGCCGCCTTGCGGATCTCCTCGACGTCCTGCCGCATCGGGTCGGCCTGGGACAGCTCGTTCGCGATGAAGCCGGAGAAGCCGAGGATCACCGAGAGCAGGTTGTTGAAGTCGTGCGCCACCCCGCCGGCGAGGCGGCCGATCGCCTCCATCTTCTGCGCCCGCAGGAGCTGCTCGCCCAGCTGCGCGCGCTCGGTGGCGGCGCGGTTGCGCTCGGTGACGTCGCGCTGGATGCAGAGGAAGCCGAGGATCGCGCCGCCCTCGTCGACGATGGCGCTCGCCGAGTTCTCGATCTGCACCAGGCGGCCGTCCTTCGTCTTGTTCGTGATGTCGCCGCGCACGACCTGCCGCGCCAGCAGCGCGCGCCAGAAGCCGACGTACTCCTGCTGCGGCACGCGCCCGCTCTTCAGGATGCGCGGCGTGGTCTTCCCCACCACCTCGTCGGCGAGGTAGCCGTACAGCCGCGTGAACTCCGGATTGACCCAGGTGATCACGCCGTCGCGCGCGGTGAGGAAGATCACCTCGCCCGAGTTCTCCACCGCCTTGCGCAGCCGCCGCAGCTCGTCCTCCTGCCGGCGGCGCTCGGTGACGTCGCGGAAGACGACCAGCCGCGCCGGCCGGCCGTGCCACTCGGTCGGCAGCAGCGAGACCTCGACGTCGAAGGGCGTGCCGTCGAAGCGGAGGAAGCGCTCGGTGACGCCATCGATGTGGATGCCCGCGGCCTCGGTCTGCGAGCGCTCGCGCGCGGCCGCCCGCTCGTCGGGGTGCAGCCGCTCGAGCCACGACTGTCCGACGAGCACCTCCGGGCCGCTCGCGCCGAAGAGGCGCGCCGCGGTGGCGTTGGCGAAGCGGTAGCGCCCCTCGCTCGAGACGACGATGCCGACGGGCGCGAGATCCACCAGCGTGCGGTAGCGCGCCTCGCTCTCGCGCAGCGCCTCGCCCGCCTCGCGCAGCGCGCGCGTGCGATCGGCGACGCGCTGCTCGACGGTGCCGACCGCGGCGGTGAGCTTCGCCTCCGCCGCCCGCCGGTGGAGGTTCTCGCCGCCGAGGTCGGTGATCAGCCCCACCAGCTGCATCAGGAACCGCACCAGCTGGTCGACGCGCTCGGAGCTGATCACGCGCACCTTGCGGACCGCGTCGAGGTAGGCGCCGACGTCGTAGCCGTAGCGCTCGGCCTGCGCCCGCGAAGCCGTCTCATCGGGCCGCTCGTGGAAGAACTGGCCGAGGAAGAAGCTCCCGAGCGACGTGCCGTCGACGACGATCGGGAAGGTGACGTCCACCAGCCCGTGCGGGCACGGATAGCGGACGTAGCCCCCGGCGCCGAGGTGCTCCGCGAGGTAGCCGTCGCGCTCGGCGCAGCGGCTCGCGCTCTCCGCGCAGGCGCGGTGGAAATCGGTGCAGACCTCCTCCCACCCGAGCGCGACGACCCAGCGCCGCTCCTCGTCGCGGATCCCGACCGGGATGCCCGTCGCCGCGTAGAACGTCTCCATCAGCGATTGCAGCTTGGCGAGGTCGATCACGTCCGCGAGCTTCATGGGGCCCCGTTCCCGGCGGTGGTGAAGGCAACCTAGTACCGATTGCGCCCGCGCTCACGGTTTTTTCGCGGGCAAATGGAGACTGACCGCCATCAACCGGTTCGGCGTCCGACGGCGCCCGCCCGGAGAGCGACCGCGGCGGCGACGGCCGCGCCTTCCCCTTGGCCCTCCTTGTCCCCGATCAGTCCTCGCACACAAACCAGTCGTAGGGCTGGCCCTTGTCCCAGCAGCAGGACTGTCCATTGTCCTGCTCCTGGGCATTCGACATCGGGTCGCAGAAGGAGCAGGCCCACTTGCGGAAGGCGCCCCAGGGGTCGTTGCCCGAGCCCTGCACGCAATTCGCCTGGGTGCAGCCGGCGCCAGATCACGGTATGAGGCGCGCCGCGCAGCGAAACTCGCGGACTTGCGGCAACGGTCAGCGAAGCGCAGTGGCGGATCGCACGGGAAGCGGGGGAATATCCTTGGAG
>JAJXSP010000321.1 GCA_021784515.1 Myxococcales bacterium
GATCCCCTCTCCGGTCGAGGCGACCGTCTTCACGATCTCCACCGGCGCGGCGTCGGAGCCGCGCAGCTCGAGCATCGCGAGGAGGTGGCGCACCGAGCGGTCGGCGCCCTCGCGGTCGGCCTTGTTCACCACCAGCACGTCGGCGATCTCCAGGATGCCCGCCTTGATCGCCTGGATCTCGTCGCCCAGCCCGGGGACGGTGACCACGACGGTGGTGTCGGCCTGCGTCACCACCTCCACCTCGTCCTGCCCGACGCCGACGGTCTCGACCAGGATCACGTCGTAGCCCATCGCGTCCAGCACCAGCACCACGTCGGCGGTCGAACGCGACAGCCCGCCGAGGTGGCCGCGCGTGGCGAGCGATCGGATGAACACGCCCTCGTCGGTGGCGTGGCGCTGCATGCGGATCCGGTCGCCGAGGATCGCGCCGCCCGAGAAGGGCGAGGTCGGATCCACCGCCACCACGCCCACGCGCTTGCCCTGCTTGCGGTAGCGCTCGATCAGCGCGTCCACGACGGTGGACTTGCCGGCGCCCGGGTTGCCCGTGATGCCGAGGACGAACGCGCGCCCGGTGGCCGGGAAGAGCCCCTTCAGCGCCTCGACCGCGCCGGGCATCCCGTCGTCGAGGTCGCGCATGAGGCGAGCCCCCGCCCGCTGGTCGCCGGCGAGGATGTTCCTGACCCGTGGGTCAGTCATCCGAGCGCGCGGCCGATCAGATCCCGGGCGATGACCATGCGCTGCACCTCGTTCGTGCCCTCGCCGATCTCGCACAGCTTGCAGTCGCGCATGGCGCGCTCGACGGGGAACTCGCGCGTGTAGCCGTAGCCGCCGTGGATCTGCACCGCGCGGTCGCACGCGCGCATCGCCGCCTGCGCGGCCCACAGCTTGGCCATCGCCGACTCGCGCGTGACGCGCTCCTTGCGGTCGTACATCCACGCGGCGCGGCGGAGCAGGAGGCGCGCCGCCTCGAGCTCGGTGCGGCAGTCGGCGAGCATGAACTGGATCGCCTGGTTGTCGGCGATCGGGCGGCCGAACTGCACGCGCTCCTTCGCGTAGGCGCGCGCCGCCTCGTAGGCGCCCCAGCCGAGGCCGAGCGCCATGGAGCCGATGGTGATGCGCCCCTCGTCGAGGATCTTGAGCGTGTCGATGAAGCCGCCGTCCAGCGGGCCGAGCTGGTTCTCCGCCGGCACCTCGCAGTCCTCGAAGATGAGCTCCGTCGTGTCGCTGGCGTGGAGGCCCATCTTCTCGATGTGCTTGCCGACGCGGAAGCCGGGCGTGTCCTTCTCGACGATGAAGGCGGTGATCCCCTTCTGCTTCTTTTCGGGCGTGGTCACCGCGAGGACGACGTAGATCGACCCGACCGAGCCCTGGGTGATGAACATCTTGGTGCCATTGATGACCCACCGGTCACCTTTGCGCACCGCGCGCGTGCGTGCGGCCGCCGCGTCGGAGCCCGAGCCCGGCTCGGTGAGGCCCCACGCTCCGAGCGCCTGGCCGCTGGCGAGGCGGGGCAGGTACTTCCGCTTCTGCTCCTCGTTGCCGGCGAGCGCGATGTGGCCGGTGCAGAGGCCGTTGTGCGAGGCCACGGTGATCGCCACCGATCCGTCGACCTGCGCCAGCTCGTCGATCACCATCGCGATCTGCTGCATCGAGAGGGCGCTGCCGCCGTACTCCTCGGGCACGGTCATGCCGAGGAGGCCCAGCTCGGCGAGCTTGGGGATCAGCTCCCAGGGGAACTTCTCCTCCTCGTCCCAGCGACGGGCGTGCGGGGCGATCTCGGCGCGCGCGAAGCTGCGCACGGTGTCGCGGAGGATGCGCTCGTCGTCGGTGTAGTCGAAGCGGATCATGGTCACGGTCCTTTCGGTGGCGCGCTTCCTTTGGAAACGCGATCCGCCGCCGGAGACTTGAAGCGTTGCTCCGGGCCGGCGGGCGAGTAGAGCTGCACGGCGACGAGCTTCTCGGTGACGGCGAGGGCGTGCGGCGTCGCCTTCGGGATGTGGATCGCATCGCCCGGGCCGAGCGACGTGACGGCGCCGGCGACGGTGAGGTCGCCATGGCCGGCGAGCACGAAGAGGATCTCGTCGGCGTCGGCGTGCTGGTGCTCGGGCATCTTCGCGCCCGGCTCGGCGTCGAAGCGCTGCAGCGACGCCTCGCGCAGACCGAGCGCGTCGAGCAGCAGCGCCGCGCTCCCCTTGCCGCCGAGGATGGCGAGCGGCTTTTGCGGGCCGGCCTTCACCACCATCGGCGCGGCGGGGAATGCGACGGCCTGCGCGGCCGGCTTGCCCTTCTTCGCCGGCACCGTCCCCTCGCGGCGCTTCGGATCGAGGTAGGCGATCTCCGGCCCTCCGGGGACGAAGATCTGCAGCAGCTCGAGCGGCGCGAGCGGCGCCGCCTCGACGTTGTGCGCGACGTTCGGGGGCGCGACGATCAGATCGCCCGCCTCCGCGCTCACCGGCGCCGAGCCGAACCCGTCGCGCAGGTGGGCGATCCCCTTCACGACGTAGAGCAGCTCGAGCGCCGGGTGGGTGTGCAGCGCGACCCGCGTCGAGGGCGAGAGCACCAGCCGCGTCAGCGACGCGCCGGTCGGGCCGACGGCGCGCTCGTCGATCAGGACGCGCGCGTCGATCTTGCCGCCGGGCAACGGGCCGGGCTTCCCGTCGGAGAGCGGCACCACGAAGGTGCGCGCCCCCTTGCCCTCGGGCTTGAACGCGAGCGGGAAGACGACCTCGATCGACTCGCCGGTCGCCACCTTCGGCATGCGCCACTTCGCCATCGCGCCGAGGAGGCAGTCGGTGGTCGGCCCGTAGCCGAGCTGATCCTTGAGCACCTCGGCGCGCGTGACCGCGCCGGCGCCGTCGAGCCACAGCCGGAACAGCACCTCGCCCGACAGGTCCGGGTGCGCGTCGAGGGCGAGCGCCCAGCAGCCGTGGACGTCGGCGCCGTGCGCCGCCAGCTCCGCCTGGAGGTTGCGCTGGAACGCCGCCTCGTCGGTGCGCGCGCCCGGCTTCGGCTGGGCCTGCGCCGTGCCGGCGAGCGCCAGTGCCGCCCCGACGAAGACGCAAGGGCGAGCTCGAAGGCTCATTGCCCGGCGCGCGGGCGGATCGCCTTCTCGACCCACTCGACGATCTCCTGCGTCGAGGCGCCGGGCTTGAAGATCGCCGCGACCCCCGCGTCGCGCAGCGGCGCCATGTCCTCGTCGGGCACGATGCCGCCGCCGAAGACCATGATGTCGCCGGCGCCGCGCCGCTCGAGCGCGTCGATCACCGCCGGGAAGAGCGTCATGTGCGCGCCCGACATGATCGAGAGGCCCACCGCGTCCACCGACTCCTGCACCGCCGCGGAGGCGATCATTTCGGGGGTCTGGTGGAGGCCGGTGTAGACCACCTCGTAGCCCGCGTCGGCGAGCGCCCGCGCCACCACCTTGGCGCCGCGGTCGTGCCCGTCGAGCCCGGGCTTCGCCACGAGGATGCGGAGCTTGCGCTTCTCGGCCGTTGCCTGATTGCTCATGTGTTCATGCGTCCCGGCGCCAGGCGCCGCTCAGTAACGAGGTGTGCGTGGATGGGTGATGAGGCGCCCGGCTCGCGAGGCGCGACGAGGGCGCTTGCTGGCAGCAAGTAACCGAGGAGCAACGAAGCGAGATGGGATGGATCATCGTCCAGCCTGCGCATCTCGTTGCTGAGCGGCGCCTAGAAGATCGCGCGCGATCACGATGCGCTGCACCTCGCTCGTCCCCTCGTAGATGCGCTGGACGCGCGCGTCGCGCATGAAGCGCTCGACGGGGAACTCGCGGGTGTAGCCGTAGCCGCCGTGGATCTGGACCGCCGCGTCGCAGGCGCGGCCCGCCGCCTCGGAGGCGTAGAGCTTGGCCATCGACGCCTCGCGGGTGAAGGGCTCGCCGCGCTCCTTGCGCCACGCGGCGCGCAGCGCGAGCAGGCGCGCCGCCGACAGCTCGGTCGCGACGTCGGCGAGCCGGAACTGGATCGCCTGGTTGGCGGCGAGCGGGCGCCCGAACTGCACGCGTTGCTTCGCGTACGCCATCGCCGCCTCGAGCGCGGCCGTCCCGACGCCGAGCGCCTGCGAGGCGATGCCGATCCGCCCGCCGTCGAGCGCGGCGAGCGCGATCTTCAGGCCCTCGCCCTCCTTGCCGAGGAGCGCGTCGGCGCCGACGCGGCAGCCGTCGAACACCAGCGGCACCGTCGTCGAGCCGCGCAGCCCCATCTTTTCCTCGTGGCGGCCGGTGGTCATCCCGGGCGTGCCGCGACGGACGAGGAACGCGCTGATGCCCTTGCCGCCCGCTTTGGGATCGGTCTTGGCCCACACGACGATCAGCCCGGCGCGGTCACCCGACGTGATCCACTGCTTCGCGCCGTCGATCACGTACCCGTCACTTCGCTCGGGGTCGCGGCGCGCCGTGGTGAGCATCGCCGCGGGATCGCTCCCCGCCTGCGGCTCGGAGAGCGCGAACGCCCCCGCGACGTACTCGCCCGAGGTGAGCCGCGGCACGTGCGTGCGCTTCTGCTCGTCGCTGCCGAAGCGCGTGACCACCTCGCCGACCATGTTGGTGACCGCCATCGCGACGGACACCGAGGCGTCCACGCGGGCGATCTCCTGCATCGCCAGTGAGTAGGCGATCACGCCGGCCTCCGCGCCGCCGAGCGCCTCGGGCACGTTGACCCCGAGGAGCCCGAGGTCGCCGAGCGCGTGCAGCTCGGCCTCCGGGAACTCGCCGCTGCGGTCGCGCGCCGCCGCCTTCGGGGCGAGCACGCGCGTCGCGAAATCGCGCGCCGTCTGGGCGACCAGCTTCTGCTCGTCGGTGAGAGTGAAGTCCATCGATCGCTACCAGGCGGGCTTGAAGTTGAGGGAGCCGGTGTAGGGAGCGGGCCCCGGCACATCGGGCCACTCCCAGGCCTGCATCGCGTCGACGATGCACTGCTCGATGCCGGGCGACTTCAGCGTGGACCCGGTCACCTTGACGTCGCTGACCTTGCCGCCCGGCTGGACGACCATCGAGAAGGAGACGTTACCCTCGTACTTCTGCCCGGTCTTCTCGACCTCGCTGTTGTAGCAGTTGAACTGCACCTGGGCGCTCTTGCGGCGGAAGAACTCGGCGATCTCGTCGAACTTCTCCGGCGAGATGGCGTTCGGATCCACCGCCGTCGCGCTCTCGTCGCTGTGCTTCTGCGCCGTCGTCGTCCCCTCGCTCTTCGTCTCCTTCGACGACGAGCCGCAGCCGAAGGCCGCCAGCACCAGCACCACCGCGAGGCGTTTGCGCATCTGCGTCACTCCTTGAGGAGGTTGTTGGCGATGACCGGGTCGCCCAAGCCGCCTGGTCCTTCAACAGGTTGTTGGCGATGACCGGGTCGCCCAAGCCGCCTGGTCCTTCAACAGGTTGTTGGCGATGACCGGGTCGCCCAAGCCGCCTGGTCCTTCAACAGGTTGTTGGCGATGACCGGGTCGCCCAAGCCGCCTAGTCCTTCAACAGGTTGTTGGCGATGACAAGGCGCTGGATCTCGCTCGTGCCCTCGTAGATCTCCGTGATCTTGGCGTCGCGGAAGTGGCGCTCGACGGGGAAGTCCTCGACGTAGCCGTTGCCGCCGAAGATCTGCACCGCCTCCTTGGCCGCGCGGTTGGCGACCTCGGAGGCGAACACCTTCGCCATCGCCGCCTCGGCGCTGAACCTCGCGCCCTCGTCCTTCATCGTCGCCGCGCGCAGCGTGAGCAGCCGCGCGGCGTCGATCTCCGTCGCCATGTCGGAGATCTTGAACTGGATCGCCTGGTGCTTCGCGATCGCCTGGCCGAACGTCTTGCGCTCGAGCGCGTAGGCCATGGCGTCCTCGAGGGCGGCGCGCGCGATGCCGAGCGCCTGCGCCGCGATGCCGATGCGCCCGCCGTCGAGCGTCGACATCGCCACCTTGAAGCCGCCGCCCACCTCGCCGAGGCGGAGCCGGTCGGGCAGCTTCACGTCGTCGAGGAAGATCTGGCAGGACTGCGAGCCACGGATGCCGAGCTTCTTGTCGGGCGGGCCGCACTTCACGCCCGCCGTGTCCATCGGCAGGATGAAGGCGGTGATGCCCTTGGCGCCCTTTTGGCGGTCGCTCATCGTGAAGAGGATGCAGACGTCGGCGACGGGGCCGTTCGTGATCCAGTTCTTCACGCCGTTGATGATCCAGTGGTCGCCGTCGCGGCGCGAGACGGTCTTCTGCGCCGCCGCGTCGCTGCCGGCGTCGGGCTCGCTGAGCGCGAAGCACCCGAGCTTCTTCCCCGCGGCGAGCGGGACCAGGAACTCGCGCTTCTGCTCGTCGGTGCCGAACTTCATGAGCGGGTCGCACACGAGCGAGTTGTTGACGGACATGATCACGCCCGTCGAGGCGCAGGCGCGGCTCACCTCCTCCATCGCCAGCACGTAGCTGATGGTGTCGAGCCCCGAGCCGCCCCACTCCGTCGGCACCGCGACGCCCATCAGGCCGAGCTCCGCCATCCGCGCGACCAGCTCCTTCGGGAAGCGGTGCTCGCGGTCGATCGACGGGGCCTTGGGGAGCACCTCCTCGCGCGCGAAGCTCCGCGCGGTCTCCTGCACCAGCCGCTGCTCTTCGGTCAGCTCGAGATCCATGGCTCTCTACTTTCCCTGGAAGGAGGGGGCGCGCTTCTGGATGAACGCGGCCATCCCTTCCTTCTGATCCTGCGTGACGAACAGCGCGCCGAACGACTCGATCTCGTGCTGGATGCCCTGCGCGAGCGGCATCTCGAGGCTGGCGCGGATGGAGCGCTTCACGGCCGTGACGGCGACCGGCCCCTTCGACGCGATCTTCGTCGCGGTGGCCTTCGCCGCCGGGAGCAGCTCGGCGGCCGGCACCACCTTGTTCACGAGGCCGATGCGGAGCGCCTCGGCCGCGGGGATGATCTCGCCCGTCGCGCACAGCTCCATCGCCATCGCCGTGCCGACCAGGCGCGGCAGGCGCTGCGTGCCGCCGAAGCCGGGGATGACGCCGAGGTTGACCTCGGGCTGGCCGAACTTCGCGTTCTCCGACGCGTAGGCGAAGTCGCACGCCAGCGCCAGCTCGGTGCCGCCGCCGAGCGCGAAGCCGTTCACCGCGGCGATCAGGATCTGCGGCACGCGCGCCATCGCGAAGCCGAGCTCGTGGCCCGCGGCGGCGAACGCGGTCGCCTCCGCCGGGGTGAAGTTCGCCATCGCGGTGATGTCCGCGCCCGCGACGAACGCCTTCTCGCCGGCGCCGGTGACGATGATGACGCGCACGCCGTCGCCGACGCGCTCGAAGGCGTGCTGCAGCTCCTGCATCGTCTTCGGGTTGAGCGCGTTGAGCGCCTTGGGGCGATTGACGGTGACGACGGCGACGGGGCCGTCGATGTCGACGAGGACGTTGTCGTAGGCCACGG
>JAJXSP010000322.1 GCA_021784515.1 Myxococcales bacterium
TCGCCGCCATCGTCGTCGCGGCGTCGAGCAGCCACGCTCAACGGACGCAACGCACTCGGTTCAGACTGACCGCGCTGTCGAAGTACGTGAGGCCGTAGGTGAAGTTGACGTACCACGCGCTGGAGGAACCGTACGCCAGCGGCGAGGAGGTCCAGAACCAATCGGATGGCGTCGCGGGAAAGAACGTCGAATCGATGGCCGGATTCGCGACCCGCCGATCGACGAGCGTCTGCAGCTCCTTGAGGCTTGGCAGCCGCCAGCCGCCGCCGGCGAGCGGGAGGTGCTTGCAATAGGCCTGGGCGCTGCCGGCGCCGGCGTTGGCGTCCCAGGTGTAGGTGCCCGGATCGACCGCCTGCTGCCACAGGAGGCCGGTCTTGTTGTCCTTTACCGTGCCGTCCTTGTTGTCGGTGAAGTGGCCCGCCGGCGCCGAGGCGCGCGCCCACGGAATCGGTGCGGCGGCGATGAGGAGGGCCAAGAGGGTGAACCGCAGCGGTCGCAGGGTGTGGATCATCGAAGCCTCCCGTCGGCGCCTCACCGCACGCAGCGTACGCGGCGGGCACTGCCGACGCCGTCGCTGCTGGTGGCGCCGGTGTTGAAGGTGACATCCCACGCGGAGACGGGAAGGCTCGCCGCTGGCGATGACGTCCAGAAATAGTCGGCCGGCGTCGTGGGGAAGGCATTCGGATCGATGGCCGGGCTCGGGCGCGTGAAGTCCACCAGCGAGGCGAGCTCGATGGCCGAGGGGAGGCGCCACCCGCCGCCGGCGAGAACGAGGCTCTTGCAGTAGAACTGGGCGCTGCCAACGCCGGCGTTCGCGTCCCATGTATAGGAGTTGGGATCGACCGCCCGCTGCCACACGAGGCCGGTCACCCGATCGAGCACGATGCCGGGCGTGCTGGTGTCGTACGAAACGGGGTTGGGCAGGCCGACGCCGGCGGGGTTCGGCATCGGCCACTGCGCCCACTCCGGGTCGACGCAGGCTCCCCGCTCCACAAGGAGGCCGTTCGCGCAGACGCCGCCCATGTCGGGTGCCGCGGCGAGGTCGGCGCGAACCGCGATGTCGGGCGGCACCGTGAGATCGCGCGAGACGACCAGGTCGGGCGGCGTCCCCGAGTCGGGTGCAAGGCTCCGCGCAAGGTCGGGCGGCATCGCAAGGTCGGGCGGCATCGCAAGGTCGGGCGGCATCGCAAGGTCGGGCTCCGGCATCTGCGAAAAGTCGAGGGGCGCAGCGCCGTCGATCGGGAATGCGGTGCCCTCGAGGACGAGTGGCACCAGCGTCTCGGTGCCCGGCGCCAAGACGGTGTGCGCGCGCCCCATCCCCACCGGGGTGCCACGCAGCGTCGCCGTTCCTGCGATGTCGATCGCGCCGCTCACACCGGCGGCGAACTGCACGTTGATCAGCAGCGCCGTCGCGTCCAGGGAGGTCACGTCGAGCACGGACTCCGTCGCGGTGGCGCCGGCGCTGTTGGTAAACGTCAGCGTGAGCTGGTCGAGCTGGGTGATCGCCGGCGAGGCGGTGATCGAAAGCTCGAATGCGTCCTTGGGAGCGTCGCACCCGGCGCAAAGGAGCAGGAGCGCCACGATGGGCGACCAGCGCATCAGAAGCTCACCGAGAACGTCGTGTGGGCGCTGCCATCGAGCGGCGTGTCCTTCGGCTGCCCGAGCGCCACCGCCGTGCCCGCCGCTGCGCCGCCCGCGGCGACGACGCCGACGATCGTCCACAGCCACCACTTCTTGTAGACCGGCGCTGCGGGCTTCTTTTCCTCGGATTCCGCCGCGTCGACCCCCGTGGGCGTCACTGTGGTGGCCGCGGGTGGCTTCGCCTCGACGAGTGACCCTGGCGCCGTCGGCTTCGCCCCGTTCGTGGGGACCGGCGACCGGGCCGGGACGGCGGGCGCGGCCTCGCGCGCGCGGAGCTCCGCCTCCGCCGCGGCGAGCGCCTGTGTGCCGTCGCGGCGCTCCGCCGGCGGCGCGAGATCGATGAAGTTGCGATAGAGCGCGATCGCGTGGCGCAGGCGCCCAAGATCGTGGTCGTCGTCGTACTGGCGGCGATAGGCCTGCGCGATGTTCCAGAGAAGCTGGCTCTTGTGCGAGAGCGTGTAGGCGCGCTCGAAAGCCGCCGCGGCGTCGAGGAAGCGCCCCATGCCGAACGCCGTCTCGCCCTCGTGGTAGAGCCGCCGTGCCTCCTCGGCGTCGTCGGCGCGCGCAACGGCCGAGAGCAGCGTGAGGGCCGCCAGCAGCAGCGCGCGGCACGATGCCCCGCCTCGCCAGAGTGCTCTTCGATTTCCCGCCGCGCGTACCGTCATCATGCGCTTCCTTTGGTTTGGCGTCCTCGCAGACGTTACCCTCGGCGGTTGGCCTGAGCGTCGGGCGCGACGATACCCCAGCGGGCGTGCGGTGCGCCACCGGAAGTCGCGGGGCTCGGCGCCGGCGACCGCAACTTCCTGCGCTTTGACGCCGCCGCCCGGGCACGTCCCCCGATGCGCGCGACGAAGAGGCCGCGGCGACAAGATCGCCACGACTGATATCGCATGAACATGCGATGGCGGTCCGACCGCACCTTCGGCAAGGTGCCGAGATGGCGACCTCCTCGTTTTGGGCGAAGACGATTTCCCTGTGCGTGCTGCTCGCGGCGTGCGGCGACTCGACGACGACGACGACCGACGCCGCCGCGGCGCCCGACATGACCACAACGGCGACGGGCGACCTGGCGACGACGCCCGACCTGGCGACGCCCGACCTGGCGACGCCCGACCTGTCGATGCCGGACCTGTCGATGCCGGACCTGTCGATGCCGGACCTGTCGATGCCGGACCTGTCGATGCCGGACCTGTCGATGCCGGACCTGTCGATGCCGGACCTGTCGATGCCGGACCTGTCGATGCCCGACCTGCATCGGCCCCCGGGCACGATCGCGTTCACGGCATTCAAGACCTATCCGACGGCCGGCGGCCAGGCGAACAGGATCGTCGGCGCCGACTTCAACAACGATGGCGTCCTCGACCTCGCCACCGCCGACGGCGCCTCCAGCGTCGTCAGCATCTTGCTCGGCAAGGGCGACGGCAGCTTCGGCGCGGCGACGACGACGCTGTCGGTCGGTCAGTCGCCCTTCGATCTCGCCGCCGCCGACCTCGACGGCGACCACAACGTCGACGTCGTCGTGACCAACAAAAACGCGGGCACGATCACAACGTTCCTCGGCAAGGGCGACGGGACCTTCGCCGCGCCGCAGGCCACCATCGTCTCCAACCCGGGGCCAATCGCCCTCGGCGACCTCGACGGCGACGGCAAGCCCGACCTCGTCTACGGGTACGGGATCAACGCAATGATTATCGCCACGGCGCTCGGCAAGGGCGACGGAACGTTCGCCATGCCTGCGACACAGGCGCTCATGCCCGGGGAGCCCCTCGGACGGTCGCTCGTCCTCGCCGACTTCGACGGCGACGGCCATCGTGACGTCGCCGTGCCGTCCGGCACGGGCCAAGGCCCGGCGGTCGCGATCCTGCTCGGCAAGGGCAACGGGACCCTGGGGGCGCCGACGTACGCGGTGGTCCCCGCGGAGGGCGGGTATGTCGAGGGCATCGCCCTCGGCGACCTCGACCACGACGGCAAGCTCGACCTGGCCGCGGACACCGGGAACGGCGCCGCCGACGGCCTGCTCGGGCATGGCGATGGCACCTTCACCGGCGTGACGACGATGTTGTCGTTCGGCATCACGGTCGCGCCGCCCGGGCTCGGCGACTTCGACGACGACGGCTTCCCCGACTTCGTCGACGACGTCGACTTGCCGTCCGGCATGGCGGTCGCGCGTGGCAAGGGCGACGGGACGTTCGGTGTGCCGACGCCCGTCATGCTCTCCAGCTTCGCGCGCTGCTTCTACGTCGCCGACTTCAACCGCGACGGCCTGCTCGACATCGCCGCCGGGACCCAGGCGGGTATCGACGTGGTGCTCGGCAAGTAGGCGCTTTCTGTCTGGCGGAAGTACTCGGAGCTGATGGTGGAGTTGGGCAAGCCGCTCCCGAGCGACTGGGGGATGCTCCCGTGCGACCTGCGACCGCGACGCCCGAAAGACGAGGGACGCGTCTTTTGTTTCTTCGCCCCGCGTGCCCCGAGTCCCAATTTGCCCCATCCCCCGCGAAGAAACGAAAGACCGCCCCCCCCAGCGTGTGGAAGACGCCCGCGACGACCGCACGCCCGAAAGACGAGGGGCGCGTCATGGCGACGGGGACCGGCAAGACGTACACGGCGTTTCAGATCATCTGGCGCCTCTGGAAGGCCGGCGTGAAGAAGCGGATCCTGTTCCTCGCCGACCGCAACATTTTCGTCGACCAGACCAAGACGAACGACTTCAAGCCGTTCGGCGGCGCGACGGCCGGCGGATCCAACTGAACGGCACGGATGGCTGCGTCGAGCTGCTCCAAGGAGCCACCCGGCATTGTCATACTCGCCGCGATGAGGACGCTCGCGCTGGTGGTGCTGGTTTCGGTCTGCCATCTCTCCGCCGCCTCGGCCAGTCCCCGCGCCGCCTGTCCCCGCGCCGCCGCCCGATGCGCGCGACGAAGAGGCCGCGGCGAAGTGATCGCCACGACTGATGTCGCATGAACATGCGATGGCGGTCCGACCGCACCTTCGGCAAGGTGCCGAGATGGCGACCTCCTCGATTTGGGCGAAGACGATTTCCCTGTGCGTGCTGCTCGCGGCGTGCGGCGACTCGACGACGACGACGACCGACGCTGCCGCAGCGCCCGACATGACCACAGCGGCGACGGGCGACCTGGCGACGACGCCCGACCTGTCGATGCCCGACCTGTCGATGCCCGACCTGTCGATGCCCGACCTGTCGACGCCCGACCTGGCGATGCCCGACCTGGCGATGCCCGACCTGGCGATGCCCGACCTGGCGATGCCCGACCTGGCGATGCCCGACCTGGCGATGCCCGACCTGCACCGGCCCCCGGGCACGATCGCGTTCACGGCATACAAGAGCTACCCGACGGCCGGCGGCAAGGTGAACAAGATCGTCGGCGCCGACTTCAACAACGATGGCGTCCTCGACCTCGCCACCGCCGACGGCGCCTCCAGCGTCGTCAGCATCTTGCTCGGCAAGGGCGACGGCAGCTTCGGCGCGGCGACGACGCTGTCGGTCGGTCTGTCCCCCTTCGATCTCGCCGCCGCGGACCTCGACGGGGACCACAACGTCGACGTCGTCGTGACCAACCACAACGCGGGCACGACGACGACGTTCCTCGGCAAGGGCGACGGGACCTTTGCCGCGCCGCTCGTCGCCGCGATCTCCGCCTGGGGGCTCGCCCTCGGCGATCTCGATGGCGACGGCAAGCCCGACCTCGCCTATGACGACTACGGCTCGCAGTTGGTCGGCACGGCGCTCGGCAAGGGCGACGGAACGTTCGCCACCCCGGTGACGCAGACGCTCTCCTGCGGGGTGTCGCGGTCGCTCGTCCTCGCCGACTTCGACGGCGACGGCCATCGCGACCTCGCCGTGCCGTCCTCCACGGACCAAGGCCCGGCGGTCGCCATCCTGCTCGGCAAGGGCGACGGGACCCTGGGGGCGCCGACGTACACGGTCGTCCCCAAGGAGGCCGGGCATGTCGAGGGCATCGCCCTCGGCAACCTCGACCAGGACGGCAAGCTCGACCTCGCCGCGATCGGCGACACCGGCGGCGCCTACGGCCTGCTCGGGCATGGCGACGGCACCTTCACCGTCGTGACGACGATGTTGTCGCTCGGCACCAACCTCATCGGGCCGCCCGGGCTCGGCGACTTCGACGGCGACGGCTTCCCCGACCTCGTCGGCAACGTCGACTTGCTGCCGGGCCCGGCGGTCGCGCGTGGCAAGGGCGACGGGACGTTCGGTGCCCCGACCGCCGTCATGCTCTCCGGCGATGCGCGCTGCTTCTACGTCGCCGACTTCAACCACGACGGCCTGCTCGACATCGCCGCCGGGAGCGGGGCGGGCATCGACGTGGTGCTCGGCAAGTAGGCGCTTTCTGTCTGGCGGGATGGCCCGCGGCGTCGTTTCCGACGTGCGACCTTCGGCGCGGCGCAGGCGTCGGACCGGCTCCTTCCCGTGACAACGTCGACGCGCGGCGGCAGCAAGTCCGTCGCCGACTGATATCGCATGAACATGCGACGGCGGTCCGACCGCACCTTCGGCAACGTGCCGAGATGGCGACCTCCTCGATTTGGGCGAAGACGATTTCCCTGGCGGTGCACGGCGAGCCATTGATCGCAGCGGCCCAGTGGGCTACCGTGCCGGTCCATGATGGGGCGTGTGGCTCTCGTGCTGCTCGTGGTGGCATCGGTCGGTCGGCGAGCGCACGCGGATGCACGTGTGCTCTTCGAAAGGGGGCAGGTCGCCTTCGCCGCCGGCAAGTACGTCGAGGCGGCGGAGCTGTTCGAGCAGTCGTTCGCCGAGTCGAAGCGACCGCAGCTGCTGTGGAACGTCGCCTCGTCGAATCGCCGCCAGTACGACCTCGACCACGACGTCGGCCGCCTCCGCCGCGCGCGCTCGGTGCTGGAGAACTACCTCTCGCTCGCCGCGCCCGAAGACAATATCGAGGCGCAGCGCGAGATCGACTCGCTCGACGCGCAACTCCGTGCGATTGAGAACGCGAAGCCGCCCGTAGAGACGACGAAGCCGGCGCCCGAGCCGCCGAAGGCCGCACCACCGCCTCCCGCACCGGTCGCGAACGCGAACGCGAACGAGAGCGGTGAGCGGCCGATATCGAAGCGCTGGTGGCTCTGGACGGCGGTGGGCGTCGTCGTCGCCGGCGGCGGCGTGGGGCTCGGCCTCGCGCTCGGGCTTCCGGACAACGCGACGCCGATGGGCGGCACGGCCGGCTCGGCGACGGTGACATTTTGATCGCCGCCCGCCGCGCGCTGCTCGCGCTCGCCATCGCGGGCTGCGCACCGGGCGGAAGCGCCGTCACGCTCACCGTCGACGCGAACGGCATGGTCTCGGCCATCGACCACCTCCAGGTCCTGGCCACCGTCGCCGGCGCCACGTCACGACCGGCCAGTGTCGCGCTCGACGGCGCGCCGCGCGCGATCCCGCCCGCCTTCACGGTCGGCCTCAGCTTCGACAAGGGGGCGAGCGGCGCGACGACGCTGCAGGTGACCGCGCTCGACGCCGCGGGTCGCCCGCTCGCGAGCGGCACCAGCGAACCGTTCACGCTCTCGCCGAGCCAGGCGACGACGGCGATCGTGGTGCTCGCGGGGAATGCGGCGAGTGACATGGCGGCCCAGCCGCACGACATGGCGGCGGGCGACCTCGCGACGGGCGATCTCACGACGGGCGACTCGGCAATGGGCGATTTGGCGATGCCCGATTTGGCGGTTTCCGACGTCGCCATGCCGCTCGACCTC
>JAJXSP010000323.1 GCA_021784515.1 Myxococcales bacterium
GGTGGCGGGCGACCGCCTGCTGGTCGCCGATCCCGATGGCCGCCGCGTGCTGGCGATCGACTGGCGCAAGAACGCCCTGGCGCCGATCGCGTGCGCGGGCCGCCCGTGGCAGATGCCGATGGCGGTGACGCCCGGCAGAAACGG
The DNA here is from genome assembly GCA_021784515.1 of Myxococcales bacterium. GTDB lineage: Bacteria > Myxococcota_A > Polyangia > Palsa-1104 > SHYY01 > SHYY01. Next base: position 145 of record JAJXSP010000323.1, read on the forward strand.
CTCGCTCTACGTCGCCGACGCCGGCGCGCACCTCGTGCTGCGTGTCTCCGCCTCGGGCGAGTGCGCGCCGATCGGCGCCGGCACGCTCGAGCGACCGACGGGACTGGCGACGATCGACGACCGCCTCTACGTCGTCGATCCGCCGAACCACGTGGTGATCGTCTTCGGCCCCGACGGGCGCGAGGTGCTCCGCTTCGGCGGCCGCGGCGACGGCGTGGGCGCGCTGAACTTCCCCACCGGCATCGCCGCCGCGAGCGACCGCACCCTGCTCGTGGTGGACCCGCTCAACTTCCGCATCTCGCGCTTTGGCGCCGACGGCGGGCACCTCGGCAGCTTCGGCGAGCCCGGCGACGGCGGCGGCGCCTTCGGCCGCCCCAAGGCGGTGGCGGTCGACGCCGACGGGCGCATCTACGTCACCGACGCGCAGCACGACGTGGTGGTGGTGTTCGATCGCTCGGGCGCCTTCGACCTCGCCGTCGGCGGCAGCGGGGCGGGCCCCGGCCAGCTCTCGCTCCCCGCCGGCGTCGCCGTCGCCGACGGCTTCCTCTTCGTCGCCGACTCCTACAACCACCGCGTCCAGGTGTTCGAGCTGCTCGGGAGCGAGCCATGACGTCGCGCCGGTCCCTCGCCGCCCTCGCCGCGCTCGCCCTCGCGGGCCCCGCGCTCGCGCAGGAGAGCATCGTCTCGACGAAGCACAACCTCTCGGTGTCGGGCCCCGGGCCGATCAAGGCGCAGAGCGAGTCGCAGATCTGCATCTTCTGCCACGTGCCGCACCACGCGCTCGGCGCCGACGACAACCGCCCGAACTCGACGGCGACCTACCAGCCCTACAACAGCACCACGCTGGTGTCGCCGCCGCCCGGCGCGCCGAACGGCACCACCCGGATCTGCCTCTCCTGCCACGACGGCACGATCGCGCTGGGACAGACCGTCGCGTCGGGGACGCTCGGCCTGCTCAACACCGGCCCCGGCGGCACGTTGCCCGCGGGCGCCACCAACGTCGGCACCGACCTGCGCCTCAGCCACCCCGTGTCGTTCGCGCCGGGCGCCTCGCCGCAGCTCCGGGCGCCGCCGGCCGGAGACCCGGTGAAGCTCGACAAGGCCGGCCGCGTCGAGTGCACCTCCTGCCACGACCCGCACCAGGACGGCCTCGACCCGGTGCAGAAGAAGTTCCTCGTGAAGCCGAACCGCGCCTCGGCGATCTGCCTGTCGTGCCACGTCAAGGCGTACTGGCTCGGCAATCCGTCGTCGCACGAGTCGTCCACCGCCACGTTCAACACCGCGCTCGGCGCGACCACGCCCTACACCACCGTCGGCGACAACGGCTGCGAGTCGTGCCACCGCCCGCACTCGGCGGCGACGACGAGCCGCCTGCTCAAGTCGCAGCCGCCGCAGAATTGCCTGCTCTGCCACAACGGCAGCGTCGCGCAGAAGAACATCGAGCCCGACTTCACCAAGCCCTACGCCCACCCCGTTCTCACCTCGAACCCGGCGCAGCACGACGCCGCGGAGAGCCCGACCAGCCCGACGTGGACCATCCCCGAGACGAGGTCCACCACGCCGCGTCACGTCCAGTGCGTCGACTGCCACAACCCGCACGCGGCGACGCGGCTCTCCGCCGTCGCGCCCAACGCCAACGGCTTCCTCTCGGGCGTGTGGGGCTTCACCCGCGACGGCACGCGCGCCGATGCGGCGCAGTACGAATACGAGATCTGCTTCAAGTGCCACGCCGACAGCGCCAACCAGCCGCAGGCGCGCGGCCCCACGCCGCCCGAGACGGTGCAGCGCGCGTTCATCGACGTGAACCTGCGCCACGTGTTCGACCTCACCGCGCCGTCCTGCCACCCCATCGAGGGTCCGGGGCGCGGTGTCGACGTGCCGAGCCTCGTCTCACCGTGGACCACCGCCAGCACGGTCTATTGCAGCGACTGCCATGCCTCGGACAGCGGGCCGGGCGCGGGAGGCATGGGTCCGCGCGGCCCGCACGGATCCACCTGGCCGCACATCCTCGAGCGCAGCTTCTCGACGGCCGACCAGACCCCCGAGAGCCCGACGGCCTACGCGCTCTGCTACAAGTGCCACGACCGCAACGTGCTGCTCGATCCGAAGCGCTCGGCGTTCCGGCTCCACCAGCTCCACGTGGTGGGCGAGCGCGCGCCCTGCTCGGCCTGCCACGACTGGCACGGTGTCTCGACGCTGCAGGGCAATCCGACGAACAACGCCCACCTGATCGACTTCGACGTGTCGATCGTGCGGGCGAATTCGCGCGGGCTGCGTCAATACGCGACGGCCGGCGCGCGCACCGGCACCTGCTCGCTCACCTGCCACAACGAGGAGCACGAGGCGGCGCGATACAGCGGAAACTGACCGCCCTTTCGCCCGCTATTGAATGGTGACCGGCGCGGAAGTGGACACGGCGGCGCCCCACCACTCGATCCCCGTCGATTGCACGAGGTGCGCTTTGCCGGTCTTCACGTCAATCGTGTAGAACTGGCCGCCCTGCGAGAACGCGAACACCCGGTCTCCCCAGAAGCCGAGGCCCCACAGTTCATTCGCCGCGGTGTCGCCCACCACGTTGGCGTGGCTCAATGCCGAAAAGTCGATCCGCGCGAGGCGATCGGTGTCGCCGCCGCCCATCGTCAGCGTCGCCAGCGCTCCCAGCCCCTCCACCGCCACGATGTCGCCGCTCGAGCCCCAATTGCCGCCGTAGTTGCCCAGCGGCTTCGATTTCCCCGTCATCGGATCGATCTGCCACACCGAGCCGTCGGTGCTCGCCGCGACGAGGTTCTCCGCCCCGCTTTGCCCCTGATCGATCTGGTCCACCGGCACGTAGGAGAGGCCATTGAACTGCTGCCCGAGCGACGAGAGCTGCTTGCACTTCGCCGTCGCCGGGTCGATCGAATAGACCGCGGCGAAGGAGACGCCGACCATCTTGCCGTCCTTGTCGATCGCGATGTCGGTCATCTGGTCGTCGTTGCCGTCGAAGTCGAAGGCGCCGACGTGGGAGATGGCGAGCGTGTTCGGGTCGATCTCGTAGAGGTCGCTCGCCGAGTGGGCATAGACCGCGCCCATGAAGGGCTGCGCGAGGTCCCCCGTCGGCGCCGTCACCGCCATCGCCATGTCCTCGACGGCGGGCGGCAGGCCCCCGGCGAGATCGCCGACGAAGGGCGAGCGGCCCTGGGTGCAGCCGGCGGCGAGGAGGAGCGGGAGCAGGCGGGTGGGGTCTCGCATCGCGCGAGCATCGCCCGGCGAGCGGCGCCGCCGCAAGCGGTCAGCGGGTCGGGAAGGCGGCGTCGAGCGCCGCGAGATCGACGGGCTCGAGGCGCAGGGCCATCGCATGCGCGCTGTCGACCGCGCTCGTCACGCGGCTCGCTCCCGGAATCGGGATGAGCACCGGCGACTTGCCGAGCAGCCACGCGAGCGCCACCTGGTACGGCGAGACGCCCCGCCGCTCGGCCACCGCCCGCAGCGGCGCGCTCTCGGCGATCCGTCCGCTGCCCCGGTGGCCGCCGACCGGCGCGTACGCGAGCAGCGCGATCGTCTCCTGCTCGCACGCGACGAGCACGCCGTCGAGCCACGGCTGGCGATCGAGGATGTTGCAGCGGTTCTGCACGCTGGCGATCGGCACGATCCGCCGCGCCGCGCGGATCTCCTCGACGGTGACGTTGGAGAGGCCGACGTGCTCGATCTTCCCCTCGCGGCGCAGCTCGGCGAGCGTGCCCACCGAGTCCGCGAACGGCACGCGCGGGTCGGGCGAGTGCAGCTGGTAGAGCGCGATCGTCTCCACGCCGAGCGCCTTCAGGCTCGCCTCGCAGGCGTGGCGGAGGTGCTCCGGCCGCCCGCTGGGGACCCACGCGCCGCCGGGACGCTCGAGGCCGCCCTTGGTCGCCACGACGGGACGCGCGCCCTTCCACTCGGACAGCGCGCGCGCGATCAGGCGCTCGTTGTGGCCGATGTCGCGGTCGTCGAGGCAGTAGACGTCCGCCGTGTCGATCAGCGTCATCCCCGCCTCGAGGGCGGCGTGGACCACCCGGATCGCATCGCGCTCCGAGGGGCGGCCGTCGATCGAGAGGGGCATCGCGCCGAGGCCGACGGGCGCGACGCGGAGCCCGGAGCTGCCGATGGGTCGAAAGTCCATCCCGGAACGCTAATCCCCGGCCCGCCGAAATCAACGTCAACCGTGATAGACGCGCGAGCCGCGGATGAGGCCGCCCCGCACCTCGAGCACCTCGGCCACCAGCAGCGTCGGCTCGCCCGGCACCTCGCGCAGGTACTCTATGAACACCCGCTCCCCGTCGGCGGTGAGCGCGCGCGGACGGTAGCGCAGCGACGGCAGGCGATCGAACGCGTCCTGCCACCAGAGGCGCAGCGCCGCCTTCCCGCGGACCTCACCGCCCGTCTCCGGCCGGCGCTCGCGCAGCTTCGGGCTCACGTGCACCGCCTCGTCGGCGTACAGCCCGAGCAGGCCGTCGAGGTCGCGGGCGTTGAAGCGGTCGAGCCAGCGCCGGGCGATCTCCTCGAGGGACGGCCCGGCGGCGAGCGCCCGCGCGGCGAGCTGGGCCACGTTCGGCGGGCCGCCGATCTCCTCCACGCGATCGACCCAGCGCCACTCGCCGAACTCGTCGTTCGGGCGCACCTCGTCGGTGTCCACGTCGGCGACGAAGACGAAGTTGAGGTGGCGCCCCTTGCTGCCGGCGAGGTGCTCCTCGTAGCCGATCAGGCCGGGAGGCGTGCCGTCGATCGGCGACAGCTGCGGGAATCGCCCGCGAAGGCCCGTCTCCTCTCGCAGCTCGCGCGCCGCCGCCTCGAGCGGCGTCTCGCCCGGCTCGCACTCGCCGCCCGGGGGCAGCCAGTGGCCGAGCCGGCGGTGGTGGATGAGCAGCACGCGGCCGCGGTGGCGCGGATAGATGGCGACGGAGAATGCGCGGCGTTCGGGATCGGACACGGGGTTATTGCGCCCGCAATGGAATGATGGTCATCGGCAATCCCTTCCACTGCAATCGCCGCTGGACCTGGAAGCTCGTTTCGTTGTGCAGGATCCGCTGCCACCAGCTCTCGCGCTTCCAGATCAGCTTGCCGCCGAAGAACATCACCTGCGGGAAGCGCTTCGCCTGCGCGAAGCAGATCTTGGTGAGCTCCTCGGCGGCGTCGGTGCCGACCGAGAGCGCGTAGTCCGAATTCCACCCGAGGCGCCGCGCGAGGTCGACGTACTTCTTCAGCGAATCCTCCACGCCGGCCTGGAGCGCCTCGACCTCCTCGCGGCCCTTGAATACGCCCGAGTCGATCACCGCCGCCGAAACGAAGATGAGGTTCTTGAAGTAGTTGGGAATCATTCGCTGGATCGACAGCAGCGAGTGGATCCCGACGCCGCCGAAGCTGCCGACGAGGAGCACCGCGGTCGGCTTCTTCGGGTCGGCCGCGCCGCCGTGATGGTCGCTGGTGGGGAGGTGCATGAACTCATGGTCGAGCTTGCGGAGCTGGTGGGCGATGGAGCGGTAGTGCGCGCGCACCCAGACGCACAGCGCGATCAGGGCGCAGGTGATCACCAGCGTCTTCCAGGCGCCCTGGTCGAACTTCTCGAGCACCGTGACGACGAGGATCGCCGAGCAGAGCACCAGCCCGAGGATGTGGACGATGATGTGGCGCCACCACTTCGGATCCTTCTCGCGGGCGCCGAGCCAGAAACGACTCATCGCCAGGTTGGTGAGCGAGAAGGTGAGGAAGACGTTGATCGAGTACATGACCACGAGGGCGTCGACGCTCCCGTGCATCGACATCAGGATCACGATCGCCGAGACGCCCATCAGGAGCACGCCGTCCTTGGTGGTCAGGCGGTCGGACAGCGAGGCGAAGCGGTGCGGGAGCCAGGAGTCCACGGCCATGTTCGCCATGACGCGGGGCCCGTCGATGAAGCCGGTCTGGGCGGCGACGAACAGCAGCGCCGCCTCGGAGGCGATGGTGATGAGGATGAAGCCCTTGCCGATTGGAATGGCGCCGATGTGCCATTGCCCCGCGAATGCCTCGGCGAGCACCGAATTGAGGGTCTTTCCGATCTGCTCGCTCTCGGGCAGCTCGAAGAACTTCTGCACGTCGAAGAGCAGGTAGCAGAGCAGGATGCCGCCCGCGGTGAAGGCGAGCGAGAATGCCATGTACACCATCGTGCGCTGGCCGGTCTGCACCTTCGGCTCGCGCATGATCTGGAGGCCGTTGGAGACGGCCTCGATGCCGGTGTAGGTGCCGCCGCCGAGCGAGAAGGCGCGCAGGAAGATGAGGAACAGGCCCCAGGCGCCGATGGCCGGGTTGACGACGGCGGAGTGGATTCCGGCCGACACCTCGTGCGCGACGGCGGGGAAGCGACTGGCGTGCTGGGTCAAGCCGCCGATGACGAGCACGGCGTGCGTGAGGACGAAGACGAGGAAGATCGGCATGACCGCCTTCACCGACTCCTTCACGCCGCGCAGGTTGAGGACGATGAGCACGATGAGGACGGCTACCTCGCAGCCGACCTTGAGGTCGAGGTTGGTACGGAGCGCGCCCGGCATGAGGTCGAAGATGGCGTCGCCGCCGGCGGCGACCGACACGGTGATGGTGAGGACGTAGTCGACCAGCAGCGCCGAGCCCGACACGACGCCGGCCGGCTTGCCGAGCAGCTTGGTGGCCACGACGTAGCCACCGCCGCCGTGCGGAAAGTGGTCGATCACGCGGCTGTAGCCGTACGAGATGATGAAGACGGTGAGCGCGGTCGCCAGCGCCAGGAAGACGGCGAGGTACCACTGCCCCTGGAGGTTCTTGAACGCCTCGGGCGGACCGTACGCCGACGACGAGAGGCCGTCGGCGCCGAGGCCGACCCAGGCCAGGAAGGCGATCAGCGAGATCGAGTGGAAGACGCCGGGGTCCTGCACGCTGCGCGGCGCCCCGAACACGGCGCGCCAGAAGCGCCGGAAGGGATCGGGCGCCTCGGGATCCGGCGGGGGCGGCTCGGTAGCGGTGGTCACGTGGTCGTCATTCCCGTCGGGGGCCGGCAAAGTGCGCCGACGGATACCGCTCGCGGCGATCGGTGTCAAGTGGCCCGGTCCGCGGGCACCGGCCACGCCGCGCCGAGGGCGACGGCCGGCGAGGTGCGGATCCTGTCGCATGGCGCCTCCCCGTCGGAGTGCTCCGTCGTGCTCGCATGATTGCCCCTCCGTCTCGAACGTCACGAAAGACGAGAGACGCGTGTTTTGTTTC
>JAJXSP010000324.1 GCA_021784515.1 Myxococcales bacterium
CCCCGCGATCGTCCCGGCCGCGCCCTCGGCGGCGAGCGAGGCCAGCCGGCCCTCGAGCGCCGCTCGCGCGGCCTCGGCCCACGCCCCATCGAGCGGCGCATCGGAGAGCGGACGTTCGTGCTCCGGCAGCCGGTGCGCGACCGCCGCCCGTCGCGGCCGCCCGGCGGGATCCCGCGCGTCGATCGCGCACCAATCTGCGATCGACGGGACCAGCAGTCGCGCCAGCTCGGCGAGCACCCTCTGTGGATCACCCTGCGAGTGGAGGCGCTCGGCGGCGACTACGAGGTGCTCCCAGCGCTCCACCTCCCCCTCGGCGGCGTTCATGTTGGCGGCATCGTACACCCGGCGCGCGGGCTTCGCGCTATAGAAGAGGCGATGGCCAACTTCCTCGTCCCGCAGGTCGGCAACATCCTCGAGCTCATCGGCGGTACGCCGCTGGTCCGGCTGCGCTCGCTGCCCGGCCCCGACGACGCCGACGTGCTCGGCAAGTGCGAGCACCTCAACCCCGGCGGCTCGGTGAAGGACCGCATCGCCCTTTCGATGATCGAGGAGGCCGAGCGCGCCGGGCTGATCCGCCCCGGCGTCTCGACCGTGGTGGAGCCCACCTCCGGCAACACCGGGATCGGCCTGGCGCTGGTGTGCGGCGTGAAAGGCTACCGCCTGCTGCTCACCATGCCCGAGTCGATGTCGCTCGAGCGGCGGAGCCTGCTCGGGGCCTACGGAGCGGAGCTGATCCTCACGCCCGCCGAGCGCGCGATGGAGGGCGCCGTGGCCAGGGCCGAGGAGCTGTGCCGCACGCGGCCCGATCACTTCATGCCGCAGCAGTTCAGGAACCGCGCGAACCCGGAGGTCCACCGGCGGACCACCGCGCAGGAGGTGCTGCGACAGACCGAGGGCCGCGAGCTGCACGCGCTCGTCGCGGGCGTCGGCACCGGCGGCACGATCACCGGCGTCGGGCAGGTGCTCAAGCAGCGGTTCCCGTCGCTGAAGGTGATCGCCGTGGAGCCCGCGACCTCGGCGGTGCTCTCGGGCGGCACGTCGGGCCCCCACAAGATCCAGGGCCTCGGCGCCGGCTTCGTCCCCGAGGTGCTCGACCGCTCCGTCATCGACGAAGTGGCGACGATCACCGATCGCGAGGCGTGGGAGACGAAGGTCGATCTGGCCAGGCGCGAGGGGCTGCTCGTCGGGATCTCGTCGGGCGCCGCGGTGGCGGTGGCGCTGCGCGTGGCCCGCGCGCTCGGCCGCGGCAAGACGGTGGTGACGGTGCTGCCCGACACCGGCGAGCGCTACTTCTCCCTCGACGAGTACTTCCTGTGATCCGGTCGCGGGTGCGCGCGCTCGTCGTCGGGGCGGGCGGCCTCGGCTCACCGGCGGCGCGGGCGCTCGCGCGGGCGGGCGTGGGGACGATCGCCGTCGCCGACGACGACGTGGTCGATCTCTCCAACCTCCACCGCCAGGTCCTCCACCGCGCCGCCGACGCCGGCCGCGCCAAGGTGGACTCGGCCATCGAGGCGCTGCGCCGGATCGCGCCCACCGTCGAGGCGGTGGCGATCCGCGAGCGGCTTTGCGCCGACAACGCCCTTCGCCTCGTGCGCGGCGTTGACGTGGTGCTCGACGGCAGCGACAACTTCGCCACCAAGTTCCTGGTCAACGACGCGTGCGTGCTGGCGGGCGTCCCGTTCGTCCACGCCGGCGCCGTCCGCTGGGGCGGTCAGCTCCTCGCGGTGGCGCCGGGCGCGCCCTGCTACCGCTGCCTGTTCGAGGAGCTGCCGCCGCCCGCCGCCGGCGTATCGTGCCGCGAGGCGGGGATCGTGGGCCCGGTCGTCGGCGTCGTGGGCGCCCTGCAGGCGGAAGCGGCGCTGGCGCTCCTCGACGGGACCGCGAGCGGGACCGCGAGCGGGAACGACGCTCTCTCGACGCTGCTGATCTACGACGGCCTCTCCGGCTCCTTCCGGCGCGTTCGCTTTGCCCGCAACCCGGGCTGCCGCGTCTGCGGCGACGCGCGGATCACCGCCCTCGACGCATCCAACTACCGCGAGTCGGCATGCTGAATACAACTGGTTCGAAGCCAGGGAGGAGTCGCTGATGCCCACCGTCCGCATCCCCACGTCGCTGCGCAAGCTCACGCAAGGCCGGGAGGAGGTGACCGCCGCCGGCGCCACCGTGCGCGACCTCCTCACCGACCTCGAAAAGCAGCACCCCGGCCTTCGGACCCGCATCTGCGACGACGCCGGGGCGCTGCGCCGCTTCGTCAACGTCTTCGTCCGCGACGAGGACGTGCGCTTCCTGCAGAACCTCGACACGCCCGTGAAGGAGGGCGACGAGGTGTCGATCGTCCCGGCGATCGCCGGCGGGCGATAGCGGCGAATGCTCTCCTTCGAGGAGATCGACCGCTATTCGCGCCAGATCCTCGTCCCGGGCTGGGGCGCCGAGGGGCAGGAGAAGGTGCGCGCGGCGAGGATTTCGATCCGGGGCACGGGCGAAGCGGCGGAGTCGGCGATCCTCTACCTCGCCGCCGCCGGGATCGGCCAATTGACGGTCGAGGCATTCGCCGAGGAGGCGCGCGCCCTCAATCCCCTCGTCGATGTGAGCCCGGGCGAAAACGGGACCGTGAACGTCCCTATTTCAATCGACTGTTCGATCGGCGATCGGGCGCTCTCCATCGCAGGCGACGAGGACCGCGCCGCCGTCGGTGCCGCGGCGGCGGTCGAGGCGCTCAAGGCGATCCTGGGAATGCCTTATCTTCCCCGGGTGTCGATTCCGCGGTGAGGATGGTGTCCAAGGAACATCCGCCTGCCTCCGTGCAGGTCGACCTCTCGCGCGCGACCGCTCGCGCGCGCCGGGTCGTGGAGTCGGTGCTCGATCTCGTCGGCGACACGCCGCTCGTGCGCCTGTCGCGGATGGAGGAGCGGCCGAACGTCGAGATCTGGGCCAAGTGCGAGTTCGCCAATCCCGGGGGCAGCGTGAAGGACCGCGCCGCCTCCCAGATGGTGAAGGACGCGCTCGCCTCGGGCGCGCTCTCGCGGGAAAAGACGCTGATCGACTCCACCTCCGGCAACACGGGTGTCGCCTATTCGATGATCGGCGCGGCGCTCGGATTCCCGGTGACGCTGGTCATGCCGTCCAACGTCTCGGCGGCGCGCAAACAGATCACCAGCGCCTACGGCACCAGGCTCGTGTTCTCATCGGAGATGGAGGGATCGGACGGCGCCATTCACCTGGTCCGCGAGATGGTGGCGAAGGAGCCGGAGCGCTACTTCTATCCCGATCAGTATTCGAACGAGTCCAATCCGAAGGCCCATTATCTCGGCACCGGCGCCGAGATCGTGCAGGCGCTCGGCGACCGGATTACCCACTTCGTGGCGGGAATCGGCACCTCGGGGACGGTGATGGGGACGGGCCGCCGGCTGAAGGAGCATGCGAAAAAGCGCGGGCGCCCGATCCGGGTGGTCGCGATCGAGCCCGACGACGCGATGCACGGCCTCGAGGGGCTCAAGCACATGGGCTCGTCGATCGTGCCGAAGATCTGGCGCCCCGAGGAGTGCGTCGACGAGCGGATGGCGATGCCCACCGACGAGGCGTGGGACGTCACCGACGCGCTCGGGGTGCGCGAGGGGCTGTTCCTCGGCCACTCGGGCGGCGCCTCCGTCGCCGGCGCGCTGCGGATCGCGCGCTCGCTCCCCGCGGGCGAGCGCGCCTGCATCGTCGCGATATTGCCTGACCGCGGCGACCGCTATTTCCTCCCTCTCAAATGGGAGAAGCACTACGAATGGTGACGCTGCCGCCGGCGGTCCTGGAGGCGATCTACCGCCACGCCGAAGAGGGTCATCCCGAGGAGGTCTGCGGCGTGATCCTCGGGCCGCGCGGCGCCCCCGACGAGGCGCGCCGCTGCGAAAACCGCCAGAATGCGCTCCACGCCGAGGACCCGGCCCACTTCCCGCGCGACGCGCGCACCGCCTACAACCTCGGCCCCAAGGACCTGTTCTTCCTCGACCGCAGCCTGCGGAGCGACCGGCCCGTGCAGGTCATCTATCACTCGCACGTCGACGTAGGCGCCTATTTCTCGGCCGAGGACGTGCTCGCCGCGGCGCCCGACGGCGAGCCGCTCTATCCGGTCGATTACCTGGTGGTCGACGCGCGGCGCGACGGGGCGAAGGGCGCGAAGCTGTTCCGGTGGGTGGAGGGGGGATTCCGGCAGATCGCGGCATTCTCGCGGTAGACGCCGCCGACGCGTGGCCGCTCCCGTTCCCGTCGCGCAACTTCGGCGGCCGATCGCCGAGAACATGGTGCGGGCTCCCTGAGGAGGCGCACAGGAGGCGCACAAGCACGCTTCGACGCGCCGCGCACCTTCGAGGAGGCGTTCCGCTCCCCGCCGCTGCGCCGCTCCTGTTCAACCCATAGACCGGGAGAGCACCATGCCCGAGATCAGCCGCTTCTACGGCATCGTGATTCGGATGTACTACGACGAGCATGGGCCGCCGCACTTCCACGTCTACTATCAGGATCAGCAGGCCACGATGCGAATCGATACGCTAGAGGTGAATCGGGGCAGGCTGCCCCGCCGGGCGATCGTGCTGGTCGCCGAGTGGGCCCTCGCGCACCGCGAGGCTCTGCGTGACAACTGGCGGCGCGTCGAGCAAGGTTGCCAGCTGGTCCCGATCGAGCCGCTGGAGTAGACGCCATGGAACGGATCATCCACTTGGAAGCGCGCCCGCCATACCGCCTGTACGTCGAGTTCGATGATGGCGTCCGTGGCGAGTTGGACATGGCCGGCCGGCTGAACGGGCCCGTATTCGAGCCGCTCCGCGATCCGGCGTTCTTCGCGCGGGTCCAGCTCGACGAGTACGGCGTCCCGTCGTGGCCGAACGGGGCGGACATTGCGCCCGATGCGCTGCACGATCGCCTGGCGGGCGCGGCGGGCGCACGGCGGGCGCCGGAACGGTGAGCGCCGGTCGGGGGAAGGGGTGGTGGTTCAGGGAATCGCGGCGTTTTCGAGATAGCTACTTCGTCGGGGCGCCCGACGGCGGCGTCTCCTTCGCCTTCTTCGGCCGCCGGCCGCCCGCCCGCTCGGGGCGCGGCTTCAACCCATACGCGCTCAGCTCCACGCCCGAGACGCCGTACCAGCCGTGGAGCATCTTCACGAGCTGCTTGTGGATGGCGCGCGTGCGCGTGCCGCGATCGGCCCGGGTCACGACGCCCGACCCCATCGCCTCGCCCGCCGTCTCGCGCTCCGCGGTCACCCTGGGCAGCTCCTCCACCGTCTTCTTGAGGAGGGAGAGCGGGTACTCCCGGGGATAGCGCTTGAATGGATGTTCCTCCAGGGCGGCCGCAATCGTCGCCAGGCTCACCGCCAGCGACGGCTCGGCGACGCCGACGGGGAAGAAGCTCGCGCGGCCGGCCGAGCCGGCGGGGTAGTAGGCGTCGATCAGCTCGCCGTAGCGCGACACGATCTTGCGCGCCCGGCGCACGACGTCGTCCCTCTTCTGCACCGCATCGGACTGCGCCGACCCCACGTCCTGGCGCTCCTTGAGCGCGGCGATGTGCGCCACCACGTCCGCGCGGGCGGCGGCGAACGGCAGGTTGGCCGGCAGGTCGGCCTGCTCGCCCCGCGCGGCGATGCCATTGAGGATGCGCGCGGTCGACTTCAATTTGCCGTGATTGTCGAGCAGCGGCTCGAGCGGGATCGCGTCGGGGTTCCCCGCCCCGGCGGCGCCCGCGGCCTCCGCCGGCTGGAGGTGGCGCGCAGCTTCCTTGGTTTCGCTCCTGGTTTTCTGCCCCATTTCTTCCTCTCCTTCCGCCCAATGGGCGTCCGATTGATGTCGAAACGCTACACCGCGGAAGGAGGGAGCGTCAACAGGACGAGCGGAAGAAGGCGCCTCACGGAGACGGGGGCCCCTCGCTCAGGCCCCCGGGCCGCCGTTCACGTGGTCGTCCACGTTGCCGCTGACGTAGACGCTGACGCTGACGCTGACGCAAGACGGTCGCTGGCACTCGCTCTCACCGCGGCACCATTTTCGCCAGCATCGCCACGATCCGCTCGGCCAGCCAATAAGCGGGTGTCGTTGGCCTTGGCGGTTGCCGCGCTGGCCTGCGCGGCGTGCCGCACTGAGGTCGAAATCGCGGACGGGGCGGTCGCGACGGACGCCGGGCCGCGCCGGATTCGCGACATGGGCTGCTTCGAGCAGGCCCGCTTCAAGGGTACCGCGTGCTTGAGCAACGAGAACGAGTGCCTCGCCGTGTCTGGCGCGACCTGCCAGCTCGGCATGTGCTGTTCCGGCACGGTCGATCCCGACACATGCACCTGCTATTGCGCAGGGGTGGTGTGCCCGTTCAGCGCGGGCACGCGGTGCTGCGACGGGACGAGCGACCTCGGGCCGGTCGCATCACCCGGCCAGGACATCGGCAAACTGACGTGCCGGGACCGATGGGAGTGCGAGCCATGGCCCCCCATGCCGTAGCCGCCTCTGCCAGTGCGGGTAACCTGGGCGCGCGGATCGAGGGGACGAGCGCCCTGTCACTGTTGGCGAGCCTCCTGCCGCGCTTCCGCACGTCGCTCGGCGCGTTGGTCCCCCAGGCCGCCGACATTGCGAGTTCGAGCGGAGCCTGTGGCGGAAGCTACGCGCAACCGGTCGGTGGCGTTGGGATCGGCGCCCGATTCACGCTCATCCGAGCAACGATCACAGGCACCGCCGACGGGCCCCAGGCAGGCGCCTGCAATGCCGGTCCCGTCGTCCTCACTCCCGTGCGCAACCCCGGGTTCGAGACGGGGACTCTTGCACCCTGGAGACGAAGCCCACCCCCGGCGCGAACAGCTCGGGGCGATCGAGCGGCTGGCCCGCGCCGTCGAGGCCGCCGTCGATCAGCACGCGGCCGTCGGCGAGCAGCGTCGCGGTGTGGCCGCGCCGCGCGACGACCATCGAGTACAGCGCGGTGGCGCGCGTGATCGGGTTGTAGACCTCGGCGTCGCCGCGCGGGGCGCCGGTGCCGTCGACGCCGCCCGCGACGAGGATCGAGCCGTCGTCGAGCACGGTGGCGGTGGCCTCGGCGCGCGGGAAGCGCAGCGAGGCGATCGACACGAACGCCGGCCCGCCGAGGATGCTGGCAGGGACCATCGCCTCCAGCGAGACGAGCGCCTTGCCGTCGAGCCCGTAGCCGCCGATCACCACGGGCACGCCGACCGCGAAAACGGGATTTGAGATGGGTGCGGCTCTTTTGTGACGACAGCGTCGAGAAGGCGCCCGCCTCTGCCGTGAGCGTGAGCGTGAGCGTGAGCGTGAGCGTGAGCGTGAGCGTGAGCGTGAGCGTGAGCGTGAGCGTGAGCGTGAGCGGGAGCGTGAGCGT
>JAJXSP010000325.1 GCA_021784515.1 Myxococcales bacterium
GGAGAGGGGATGGTTCGCTTCGCTCACCGACGGAGTACCTGCTCCGGCTGCGAACCAGACCCCCGCGCAGGAAACCATCGATAGAAATGCAGGACCCTCGAATTGACACCCCTCGGGCCGGGCCCTTACGCTTCGGCCATGCGCCCGCTCATCGTCCCCTTCGCCTGGTCACTCGCCCTCGTCGGTTGCGCCGGTCCTCCCGTCGATGTCGGCGAGTCGCAGTTCGGCCTCAAGGCCTGTCCCGGACCCTCCGTCGTTCACGGAGTCGACGTGTCCCACTGGGACGGCGCCATCGACTGGGGCGCGGCCCACAAAGGCGGGATCGACTTCGCCATCATGAAGGCGACCGAAGGCACCAACTACGTCGATCCCACCTTCAAGACCAACTGGAGCGGGGCCGGCAAGAACGGCGTCGTCCCCGGCGCCTATCACTTCTTCCGCCCGGCCGACGACGGCGTGATGCAGGCCGACTACTTCCTCCAAACGACCGGCATGCCCCAGCCGGGCGACCTGCCGCCGACGCTCGACCTCGAGGTGACCGACAACGTCGCGCCCGCCACCGTCGCCCAGCGCGCGCTGGCGTTCCTCGACGAGGTGAAGAAGAAGACCGGCCGTGCGCCCATCCTCTACACGTCGCCCTCGTTCTTCACCGGCACGCTGGGCAACCCGGCGGGCTTCGACCCCTACCTGCTGTGGGTCGCCAACTGGCAGGTCAATTGTCCCAACATTCCGAGCCCGCCGTGGAAGGACTGGACGATCTGGCAGAGCGCTGACAACGGCAATGTGGCCGGCATCAACAGCGCGGTCGATCTCGACGAGTTCAATGGCTCGCTGGCCGAACTGACGAACTTCGTCAATCCCGAAGCACCGGCCGCCGACCTCGCGCGGCCGGCCGATCTCGCCATGCCGCCTCGTCCCGTCGACGCGGGGACGGCGCCCGACCTCGCGGAGATCGCGACGGACGATCTCGCGCAGCCCCCGGCGGCGGACGATCTCGCCTCGAACCCGGCGGCGGCCGACCTCGCGCTCGCCGGTCGGGCGGACCTGGCCCATTCGAAAGCGGGCGACCTCGCGGCGTTGGACACGACCGCGCCGTCGCCGGTGCCCCGAGGGTGCGCCTGCGCGATGGCCGGGCGGCCGCACGCTCCTTCCGGCGTGCTCGTCGCCATCGCCCTGCTGGCGCTCGCGCGCCGCCTGCTCCGACGGAAATCGGCCCGGGGCGCGACGGATTCTGAAGTGGGAGGGGAGTAGAAGAGGGCGCTACTGGATCGGGGTCGTCGTCGGGGCCTTCACCGCCACCGCGCCCCACTGGAAGTTGTCGATCAGCACCGCCGAGTCGAGGATGTTGTCGCCCTCGTCGAAGATGATGAAGTGGAGCGTGACCTCCTCGCCCGGCGTGACCGGCGACTTGGTCGTGAGCCACCCGGTCGAGCCGCCCGGGATGTCGCCGCCGATGGCGCAGCTGCCCTTGACGCAGGCGCCGATGCCGAAGCAGTCCTGGTCGCTCTGACAGGGCAGGATGCCGCCCCCGCCGCCGGGGAGGTCCTCGAATCCCGTGCCATCGATGCCCGAAACCGGCTTCTTGCAGTGCTGCGTCTGCGGCTTCGAATTGTCGTTCGTGCAGACGGTGAAGAACCCGTTGTTGATCGTGATCGGGTTCTTCTGCATGTCGAAGGCGATGTTGGTGGGCGCACCGCCGAACTCGCCCGCCGAGTCCTGGAGGACGAGGAACTCGTCGTTGTATTCGGTGCAGACGTACATCGGGTATTCCGCCGAGAAGAACTGGAAGTCGAAGGAGAAGGAATTGGCGTTGGTCGGCGCCTTCAGCTTCACCACCACCTCGGTGTAGTCGTTCACCTGGCCGGGCTGATTCTGCGAGCAGCCGGGCACGCCCTTCAGGTTCGGGAGCGGGTTCGCATGCGAGGTGTCGTTCTGCCCGTTGTTGCTGAGGTCGGTGCCCGGGTTCTCCTCGTTCATCGGGTCGAAGTCCGGGTCCTTCTTGTCGGCGGCGATGCCGTTCGACAGGAGCGCCATGCTCTTGCCCGCGCGCGGCACGATGATGCCGTAGTGCGGCACCGCCTTTCGCGCCCGCATGTCCGACCAGCCCACCGTCATCGCGCCCTTGAAGAAGCGCGGGTCGCACTGGTCGAAGGCCGCCGCCAGCGACGAGGGATCGCGCTTGCCGGCGACGTTCGCGTCGCATGCCGGCAGCACGCCCGGCTTGCCGTTGCAGGCGTAATCGACCGGGTCGCCCGGGATCTGGATCGCGCCCGGGTTGATCGACGGGTTGCAGTCGTCGCAGTCGCCCTGGGCCGGGGTGTATCCGTCGTTGTCCTGGTCGGTGTTCGGGTCGCCGCCGTTCGAGCAGTTGGGGATCTGCCCGCCGCCGTCGTCGCCGCCGCCGTTGCCGCCCCCGGTCGCCAGGTCGTCGCCGGTCGGCCAGCCGTTGCCACCGTACCCGCCGCCGCCATTCCGCCCGCCTCCGCCGCAGGCCGACGCGACGAGCGCTCCGGCCGCCAACAAATAGGTAATGCGTCTCACGGCGGTCCTCCTTGTTGATTTCGGGCGGACTCTACGCCCGCTCCTCCTGGGCTGCAAGGCGGCTGCCCGACGGGAGATGCAGCATTTGCCGACCCGTCCCCCCGTCGCCTCGCCGGGCGGCCGGCGTGCTACCGTGACGCCAGTGAGCAGCCTCGACGACCTGCTTTCGCGCGCACGCGCCGCGCTCGCGACGGTGATCCACGGCAAGGACGACGTGCTGGAGCACGCGCTGGTCGCGCTCGCCGCCGGCGGCCACCTCCTGCTCGAGGACGTGCCCGGCGTCGGCAAGACCACCCTCGCCCGCGCGATCGGGCGCAGCTTCCAGATGGACTGCCACCGCGTGCAGTTCACGCCCGACCTCCTGCCGACGGACATCCTGGGCACGCAGGTGCTCGACCCGCGCGACGGCTCGCTCCGCTTCCAGCGCGGGCCGGTGTTCACGCAGGTGCTGCTCGCCGACGAGATCAACCGCGCCTCGCCGCGCACGCAGTCGGCGCTGCTCGAGGCGATGAACGAGGGCGGCGTGACGATGGACGGGGTGACGCACGGGCTGCCGCGGCCGTTCTTCGTCCTCGCCACGCAGAACCCGGTCGACCACCAGGGCACCTATCCGCTCCCCGAGGCGCAGCTCGATCGCTTCATGCTGCGCCTCTCGGTGGGCTACCCCGACGCGGCGAGCGAGTGGGCGATGCTGACGGTGCGGCGGCTGCGCGATCCCGTGGACGACCTCACGCCGATCGCCGACGCCGCCGACCTGCTGGCGCTGCAGGCGCGGGTGCGCGAGGTGGCGGTGCACGAGGAGGTGGGCCGCTACCTCCTGCGGCTCGTCGCCGCGACGCGCGACCACAAGGACCTCGCGCTCGGGGTGAGCCCGCGCGGATCGATCGCGCTGTACCGCGCCTCGCAGGCGCTCGCGTTTTTGCGCGGGCGCGCCTTCGTGAGCCCCGACGACGTGCGGCGCCTCGCGGTGCCGGTGCTCGCCCACCGCGTGCAGTGCGGCGCCGAGGCGGCCTACGCCGGCGTGTCGACGCGCGCCGTGATCGCCGGCATCGTCGAGAGCGTGCCCGTGCCCACGTAGCGCACTCCGCTCAGCGCGCGCCGAGATCGCGCGTGCCGGCAGAAATCTCCTCGACCCGCCACGCGCCGCCGCCCTCGAGGCGGAACCGCCGCTCGTGAAAGGCGAGCAGGCTCGTCCGATGCCCGACGCTGATGATGCCCGTGCGCGGCAGCTGCCGGATGAGCTCGCCGTACAGGTTCGCCTCCGCCGCCTCGTCGAGCGCCGAGCTCGCCTCGTCGAGAAACAGCCACTCCGGACGCTGCAGGAAGGCCCGCGCGAACGCGAGCCGCTGCTGCTCGCCGAGCGACAGCGTCAGCGCCCACGGGCGCTCTTCCGCCAGCCGATCGATCAGCGCCGGAAGGCCTACCTGCTCGAGCACGCCGGCGAGGCGTCGCTTCTCGCGCTCCGCACCGAGGGGGTAACGACCGCGGCGAGTCGGTCGCTCGCTGTAGCGCTCGGCGGCAGCCGAGTGGGGCGTGATCGTGACCGTGATCGTGACCGTTGCCGCGACCGCGACCGCGACCGGAATCCGCGACCTTGTGCTGTCATCGCCCCCCGGGGCGAGGCTACGCCCCCGCCCAGGCGCCGTGCAGCTTGAGCAAGTTGTGCGAGAGCGCGATCAGCGACCACTCACCACGCACCTTCTCGACTCCGCGGAGCAGGAACTGGCGGAAGCCGCGGTTTCTTGATCTGCCCAAAGACTGGCTCGACGATCACCTTGCGGCGTGAGTACACCGCGTGCCCCTCGTCGGTGGCGAGCTTCGCCTTCATGCGCGCCTTCACCGAATCGTCGTCGGGCACGGCGATCGCCTCGCCATCCTTCCCGTGCTTGATGCGTCCCGGCGCGATGTACACATCGATGCCGCGGTTGGTCGCCCGCACGACGTTCCCCTCCGAGAAGTAGCCGTTGTCGGCGCTCGCCTTTTCCGGCGGGCGACCACAATTCTCGACGATGCGATCGAGCACCGGGATAAAGTGCTCGCAATCGGGCGACTGGTTCGACACCCCCAGCGCCACGATGACCTGCGCCAGCTCGTCGACGGCAATCTGCGCGTTGTAGCCCTGCACGAAGCCGTCGCCCGTCTTCATGATCCGACTGTCGGCGTCGGTGAAGTTGCGCTGCGCTTTGTCCGTCGGCGCATCCTGCTTGTCGCGCGGGATCTGGTGCGACGGCATCGGCTCGGGCGACGGCGGCGGCGACGGCGGATCGTCGTCGTCGCTGTCTTCCTGCGGCTGAGTCGACGCCTTGGCCGCAGCAACGTTGTCCGCCTCCTTGATGACTGCCGCGACGTCGGCGTCCTCCTTCACCGACGGAGCTTCCGCCGCCGCGCCGCCGCCTGCGCCTTCGCCTCGGCTTCCAGCTCCTCGCGCAACGCCCGAATCTTCGCCAGCCGGTCCTTGGCCCGACGCAACTCCTCCGGCAGCGCGCAGCGACGGCGGCAGCAGCAGGAAGTTCTGGTCGGGATCGTAGGGATGATAGGTCTTGCTCACGTCACGGCAACCGGCGGCGTGACGATCTTATTTCCGGAATCGCTCATCGATCGATGCTTGCGCGGTCGCGGTCACGAGCGCGAGCCGACCACGAGCGCGAGCCGACCACGAGCGCGAGCCGACCACGAGCGCGAGCCGACCACGAGCGCGAGCGGCCGCCGGGCGCTGGCGGGTTTACGGAAACACGCGCCTGGCCTGCTGCGAGGCGATCGGAAGCGCCCACGAGGCGATCGGAGGCGCCCACAAGGCGGTTCAGGGCGCCCACAAGGCGGTTCAGGGCGCCCACGAGGCGGTCGGGGGCGCTCACATGCACTGATTGAGGAAAACGCCGATGTTGTTGTTGCCGCTTTCCGTCGCCGTTGAGGTCGCCGACCGCCACGGACTGCGGGTTCGCCCCGACGGCGTAGTCGACCTTCGCCCCGAATGTGCCCGCCCCCAGATTGAGCAGCACGCTCACCGAATTTCCGCCATTCCCGTTGACAGGGATGTTTGTGGTGGCGATGTCGGGTTTCCCGTCCCCGTTGAAGTCCCCTGCCGCCAGCCCGCGTGGCAACCCGCCGACCGGGTAGTCGGCCTTCGCAGCAAAGGTCCCCGGACCCTGATTGAGGAGCACGCCCACGGATTGGTCGCCGTAGTCGGCGACGGCGAGATCGAGCTTGCCATCGCCGTTGAAGTCCCTGGCAGAGAGTACTTGGGGGCCGGCTCCCGTCGCGTAGGTGGCCATCGGCGCGAAGTTGAGCTTGCACATGGCGCTGCATGCGCCGAAAACGCAGGCCGGCAGGTTCACCGGGCAGACGTTCCCGCACTTCCCGCAATTCATCGCGTCGCTCTGCAGGTTCACGCATGTCGCGTTCGGGTTCTGCCCGCACATGGTGAATCCCTGGTTGCACATCGACAGGCCGCACTGGCCGGCGAGGCAGGCGCCCATGCCGTTGGCGAAGTTGCACGCCTTCTTGCAGCCGCCGCAGTTGTTGGCGTCGGTGGCCGTGTTCGTCTCGCAGCCGTTGGCCGGGTTCATGTCGCAGTCGGCGAAGTTGGCGTTGCACATTCCGATGCCGCACATTCCGGTCTTGCAGCCGGCCGTCGCGTTGGCGGGCACCGGGCACTTCATCCCGCAGGCGCCGCAGTTGTCCGCGTCGGCGGCGACGTTCGTCTCGCATCCGTCGGCCGGGTTCATGCTGCAATGCGCGAAGCCGAAGTCGCACATTCCCTGCACGTGCCGGCCATGCAGGCGGGCATGCCGTTCGGCGGCGCCATGCAGGCTTTCATGCAGCCGCCGCAGTTCATGGGATCGGTGGCGACGTTCGCCTCGCAGCCGTCGGCGACCATCTTGTTGCAATCGGCGAACCCCATGTTGCACGACGCGATGGCGCACGTGCCGTTCACGCACGAGGGCGTCCCGTTCGGCGCGGCGCACGGGTGGCTGCACGCGCCGCAGTTGTTCACGTCGCTCGACGTGGCGACGGAGCACCCGGAGGCAAACAACCCATCGCAATTCGAGAAGCCCGCATCGCAGGAGGCGATCGCGCACTTGCCGGCCATGCACGCGCCGGTGCCGTTCAACACCGTGGCGCAGGAGGTGCCGCAGGCGCCGCAATTGGCGATGTCGGAATCGAGAGCCGCCTCGCACCCGTTCGCCGCGATCTTGTCGCAGTCGGCAAAGCCGGGATCGCAGGAGGCGATCACGCACGTCATCATCGGGCCGCAGGCGCCGGTGGCGTGCGGGAGGGCCGCCATGCACTGCGCGTTGTTGATGCACGTCATCGCGGCGAGGTCGGCGGGCACCAGAGTTCGTACGGCGCCGTGGATGGTCACTTGGGCTCTCAAGGCGTTCCTCGGCGAAATTTGGAAATAATTTCAACCCTCGACTTCCGAAAATCGAAAATCTCGCCAACTTTGGTTGGCAGACCGGCCGAAGCGGTTATCCGTCGAGGACTTCCTTCTGAAGGGGCCTACCCGAACGAACTCTGGGGCACGGCCACGTCGCCGCCCGAGGCAGCCTGGTCCGGGCCACCGTCGGGGCCATTCGAGGTGACGCAGCCCGCGAACACGACGAGCGCCAGGCAAACGAGCCTGCGCATCTTCGACCCTCCGCCCATTGGGGGGCCATCGTAGACCCCCATCCGGGCGAAGGGCAACTCATGAGCAAGCGCCCTGAGATTCGGAGTACCGGAACGGTCGGCGAGCGGCGCTGCCGGCGGCGAGGCGGTTGCCCTGGGGCGGGCGGTCGTTTGCGGCGGGCGATGAGGGG
>JAJXSP010000326.1 GCA_021784515.1 Myxococcales bacterium
GTGACGGTGCGCGCGAGCGGCGACGGGGCGAGCGCGGGCGCCCCCGAGTCGATCCCCGACGCGATCGAGCGCATCCTGCGCGACGCCGCCGAGGCCGCCGCCGGCGGCGGCGCCATCGACGCGCGCGTGGTGGACGACGAGCGGACCGTCGAGGTGCGCGTGGAGGACCGCGGCGGCGGCGTCGATCCGGCGCGCGCCGTCGAGCTGTTCGAGCCGTTCTTCACCACCAAGCCGGAGGGCACCGGGCTCGGCCTGGCGATCTCGCGCGCCATCGCGCGCGCCCACGGCGGCGACCTGGTCTACACGCGCGACGCCGGGCTGACGCGCTTCGCGATCTCGCTGCCGAGCGCCGGGAGCGCCGCGTGACGGGCGGCGCGATCGTCCTCGTCGTCGAGGACGAGCCGGGCCTGCGCGCGGGCCTCGTCGAGGCGGTGGGCACGCTCGGTCACCGCGCGCTCGCGGCGGCCGGGCTCGCCGAGGCGCGCGCGGCGCTCGCCAAAGAGCCGATCGACTGCGTGCTGCTCGACATCCGCCTGCGCGACGGCGACGGCCTCGATCTCCTGCGCGAGCTGCGCGCCGGGCCCAAGAGCGACGTGCCGGTGATCGTGGCGACGGCCTACGGCGACAGCGAGCGCACCATCGGCGCGATGCGCGCCGGCGCCTTCGACTACCTCACCAAGCCGTTCGACTTCCCCGCGCTGCTCGCCACCGTCGAGCGCGCGCTGCGGCAGCGGGCGCTCGTGAAGAGCCTGCCCGTGCCCGCGCCCGAGCCGGCGCGCGGCGGGCTGGTCGGATCGAGCGCCGCGATGCTCGCCATCTGGAAGCTCATCGGGCGCGCCGCCGCCTCGGAGGCGCCGGTGCTCATCACCGGCGAGACCGGCGCCGGCAAGGAGCTGGTGGCGCGCGCGATCCACGACTGGTCGGCGCGCGCGAGAGATCCGTTCGTCGCGGTGAACCTCGCCGCGCTCCCGCCCACGCTGCTCGAGAGCGAGCTGTTCGGCCACGAGAGGGGCGCCTTCACCGGCGCCTCGGCGCGCCGCGCGGGGAGGCTCGAGGCGGCCGGCGCGGGGACGCTGTTCCTCGACGAGATCGGCGATCTCGACGGCGCGCTCCAGAACCGCCTCCTGCGCGTGCTCTCCGAGGGCGGCTACGAGCGCGTCGGCGGCGACGAGCGGCTGCAGAGCCGCGCCCGCATCGTCAGCGCGACCAACAAGCGCGTGCGCCCCGGCGTCGCCGCGGCGCTGCGCGAGGACCTGTACTACCGGCTCGCGGTGATCGAGATCGAGGTGCCGCCGCTGCGCGCCCGGCGGAGCGACATCCCGCTCCTCGTCGCGCACGCGCTCGCGGGGACGCCGGCGCGCGCCGTCTCCGAGGAGGCGATGGCGCTGCTCGGGACCTACCGCTGGCCGGGCAACGTGCGCGAGCTAATGCACGTGATCCAGCGCGCGGCGGCGCTCGCGGGCGGCGAGGTGATCGACGTGCCGAACCTCCCCGAGCCGGTGCGTGACGAGCGCGAGCGACACCTCGCCACCGAGGAGGAGGCCGGCGTGACGCTGCGCGAGGCGGTGGCTGCCGTCGAGAAGCGGATGATCGCGCGCGCCCTCGAGCGCGCCGGCGGCAACCGCTCCGAGGCGGCGCGGCAGCTCGGCATCGGGCGGCCGCAGCTGTACGCGAAGATGGAGGAGTACGGCCTGGGGGGCGACAAGGGGGACGGCGGGGCGGGGTGACGGATCACCCCGCGCGAGAATTCGCCTGCCGCCCGCCGTTGCGTTAGGTTGCCGGCCATGCCAGCGGAAATGACGCTGCCCCGCCGGTCCCTGCTCCGGCAGATCTGGGCCTACCTCGTCTTCGACGTCCCCATCCGCCACAAGTTCCTGCTCTATTGCACCTGCACCGCGGCCTGGTACGTCGTGCTCGGCGCGGTCGGCTTCGCGCTCGCCCGCGACGCATCGATGCGGCTGCTCATCGTCGGGGCGGTGCTGGTGTCGATCGTGCCGCTGGCCGGGTTCGGAGTGCTGCTCACCCGCTCGCTCACGCGGCCGCTCGACTTGCTGACCAACCGCATCACGTCGCTCGCCGAGGGCGAGGCCGACCTGTGCGAGCGCGTGCAGGCCGGCTCCGACGACGAGGTCGGGCTGCTCGCCGAGCGCTGCAATCGCCTCCTCGCGGTGCTGCACGAGGTGAGCGCGTTCAAGCGGGTCATCGAGGAGGACGACACCGCGCAGGACGTGTACGAGCGCCTCGGCGGCAAGTTCAAGCAGGGCGGCCTCGACAGCTACACGATCTACGAGGTCTCGCACACCGACAGCCTGCTGCGCCGCGCGCTGTGCAGCGGCGGGCCCGCCGAGACCAGCTGCGCTCCCGACATCCTGGTCGACCAGAACCTCTGCCGCGCCAAGAAGACCGGCGGCACCGTCGCCTCGGCCGGCTTTCCGGGCATCTGCAAGCACTTCCGGGCGAGCGACCGCGACCACGTCTGCATTCCCATGATCATCGGCGGCACCACGGGCGGCGTGGCGCAGTTCCTCTTCCCCCGCGGCGAGGGCGCCGGCGCCGCCGTGGACCCGGACATCGAGCGCAAGCTCGCCACGGCGCGGCGCTACATCCAGGAGGCGCTGCCCGTCCTCCAGGCCAAGCGGCTGACCGACACGCTGCGCGAATCGACGCTGCGCGACGGATTGACCCACCTCTACAACCGCCGCTTCCTCGATGAGTATTCGAAGACGCTCGCGGCGACCACCCAGCGTCACGGCCGCAAGGTCGGGCTCCTCATGTGCGACCTCGACTTCTTCAAGGAGGTCAACGACCGTCACGGCCACGACGTCGGCGACGTCGTCCTGCGCGAGACATCGGCGCTGATCGCGAACGCGGTGCGCTCGTCCGATCTCGTCTGCCGCTTCGGCGGCGAGGAGTTCCTCGTGGTCCTCCAGGACACGTCGCAGGACGCCCCGGCGGCGGTCGCCGAGCGGATGCGCGCGTCAATCGAGGCGGCCGAGTTCCCGACGCCCACCGGCCCGCTCAAGAAGACCATCAGCATCGGCGTCGCGGAGTTCCCCGTCGACACGGCGAACTTCTGGCAGGCGGTGAAGTTCGCCGACATCGCGCTCTATCGCGCGAAAGAGTCCGGCCGGAACCGCGTGCTGCGCTTCGCCAAGGAGATGTGGACCGGCGACAAGTACTGAACTGACGACGTCGGGCCGCTGTCTCGGGTCATGTTGGCAGAGAGGGGCGCGCCCGAGGATGCCTGAACCGGCCCCGACTGGCGCCCTGTTTGCCGCCCTCCGAGAGCATGGAAAAAAACTTGAGGCGACCGATTCCTCGCTCTAAGGTCGCCTCATGAGCAAACGCCAACCTCTGGGGAAGGACAGCGAACAACACGCCGGCGGGGACGGGGCGCCCGCCGAATCGGACGTGGACCTCGGTCGCCTCGCCGCCATTCGCAAGCATTGGCCGGCGGTCGGCGACGTGCAGCGGCGCGCATTCGCCCGCCAGCACACCGACGCCCAGTGCGACGCGCTCGGCGCGCGCACCCGCGCCCGGCTGGTGCGGCGCGAGGCGTACAACTGGGTCATCCGGATCGACGAGGCGCTGCGCGAGCACGGCGCGGCCATCCGCTACAGCCCGGTGCGCTTCGCCTGGTTCCTCGACTGCTTCTCCACCCTCGAGACGACCCTTTCGTCCGAGCAGGCCGCGGCCACCACGAGCGATGCGGCGAAGGCGGGGTTCGAGCAGGCGGAGGCGGCGGCACGCGCGACCTACGACGAGCTGAAAGAGGTGTGCAAGGAGATCGCCGGCGAGATGGCCATTCCCCAGTCCGAGCTGGACGCGGCGATCGGGATCGGCAAGGCGGCCGACGAGCTGGAGGCCGGCGTGCGCTCGCTCGCCGCGCTGGCGTCGCGGTGGCTCGGGACGAACGACCCCGAGTTCCGCGCGCTCGTGGAGGTGCACCAGCTTGGGCCGGCCGACGTGGCCGAGGCGGTGGCCGCGGCGGACGCCCTCCGGAAGAGCTTCGACGCCACGCGCGGCGGCGCGCTGCGGCCGATGAACGACAGCCCGGCGACGAACCGGGCGGAGGGCCGGGTGCTGGTGGAGATGCGGGTGGCGATGTACGCCTTCGGGCGGGCGCACCGGGCGAACAAGTTGATCCCCGTGCTCTCGCCCGGGCGCGGGACGCGCCACGTCCTCGCGCCGAGCCGCAAGGAGGCGCCCGCCGAGCCCGCGCCCGCCACTTCGCAGGCCGCCGCCGCCGCGGGCGGCGAATCCGCCACGGCCACCCAGGCCGCGGCCCCGCCGAAGTAGCCCCCAGCAGCCGGAAACACAGCCGCCGCGCCAGCTTGGCGAAAACCGCAGCAAGCGGGCGGGAAGTCGCAGCAAGCGGGCGGGAAGTCGCAGCAAGCGGGCGGGGCGGTCACTGCCAGCGGGCGGGAAGTCTCAGCCAGCGGGTGGGCGGTCGCAAAAAGCGGACGGCCGGTCGCCGAGAGCGGCATTCACCTGATCTCCTTTCCCTTGTTCGTCGTCCGCGCGGGGCGGCCCCAGTAGCCCGGGAACATCTGGTGTCGACCGCGCCTCGATCCGACCCTCGCGGTGCGGGAGCCGTTCGACGGGCGGCGCGCGCGGAGGCCTGAACCCCTCGGAGCGAGAATCGGCCTCCGCGACCTCTCGCCGCGTGCTTACGTTGCGGCCGTGACCCCGCCCGACGAACGCCGCACCGTCGCCGCGATCGGGCGCGCCCTGCGCCATCGCAACTACCGCCTCTTCTTCATCGGCCAGGGCACCTCGCTCATCGGCACCTGGCTCACGCGCGTCGCCACCGCGTGGCTCGTCTTCCGGCTCACCCACTCGGCGTGGCTCCTCGGCGTCGTCGGGTTCGCCGGGCAGCTCCCCACCTTCCTCGTCACGCCGCTCGCCGGCGTGCTGGTGGACCGCTGGAACCGCCACCGCGTGCTCGTCGTGACGCAGGCGCTGGCGCTGGTGCAGTCGGCGCTGCTCGCCGCCTTCACGCTGTCCGGGAAGATCACCGTGTGGCACGTCGTCCTCCTGGCGGCGTTCCAGGCGCTGATCAACGCCTTCGACACGCCGGCGCGGCAGGCCTTCGTCGTCGAGATGATCGACGCGCGCGAGGACCTGGCGAACGCGATCGCGCTCAACTCGTCGATGGTGAACGGGGCGCGGCTCATCGGCCCCTCCATCGCCGGCGTGCTGATCGCGGCGGTGGGCGAGGGGTGGTGCTTCGCGGTGGACGCGGTGAGCTACCTCGCGGTGATCGCGTCGCTGCTGGCGATGCGCGTCGCCCTGCGTCCGCGCGCCCCGTCGCGGGCGCGGCTGCTCGGCGAGCTCTCCGAGGGCGCCCGCTACGTGTGGTCGTTCCCGCCCATCCGCGCGATCCTCTTGCTGCTCGCATTCGTGAGCTTCAGCGCCGTGCCCTACACCGTGCTGATGCCGGTGTTCGCGAGCAACGTGCTCGGCGGCGGGCCGAACACCCTCGGCCTGCTCATGGCCGCCACCGGCGCCGGCGCGGTGGTCGGCGTGCTCTCGCTGGCGGCGCGGCGGAGCGTGCTTGGCCTGGGGCGCACGCTGTCGATCGCCGGGGGGCTGTTCGGGGCGGCGCTGATCGCCTTTTCGCTGTCGCGGTGGGTGTGGCTCTCGGCGGCGCTGCTCGCGCTCGTCGGCGGCGGAATGATGGTGCAGATGGCGGCCTCGAACACGCTGCTCCAGACGCTGGTCGACGAGGACAAGCGCGGCCGCGTGATGAGCTTCTACGCGATGGCGTTCTTCGGCACGATGCCGTTCGGGAGCCTCGCCGCGGGCTGGCTCGGCGCGCGGATCGGCGCTCCCGCGACGGTGTTCTGGGGCGGCGTGGCGACGCTCGCCGCGGTGGGCCTGTTCGTGCGCGCGCTGCCGGGGCTGCGGCGGCACGCGCGCCCGATCTACGTGCGGCTGGGCATCCTGCCCGAGATCGCCGAGGGGGTGAACCAGGCGGCGGAGGTCACGCGACCGCCCGAGGATTGAAGGGGAATCGACCGGCGATTTCCCGGTCGGCGAAACTGCCTATTTCGCGGGCGGTCCCCCGGCTCCCCGCATCTGCATCTGGGTGCGCATCATCTCGTGCTGCAACACCATGATTTGCGCCATTCGTTGGAGCTGCTGCGCGACGTTCTTGTCGGGATTGCTGAGCGTCACCGTCACGCCGTCGGCGTTCGGTGTCTGCTTGACCGTCGTCCGCGGGTCCATGAGCGGCGCCATCATCATTCCCATGCCGTGGCCCATCCCCATTCCAGGCCCCATCCCAGGCCCCATTTCGGCGCCGCACATCGGGCACATTCCGTGCGGCGGATCGGCCTGCGCGGTGCGGACCCCCGACGCGATGGCGAGCGCGAGCCCGCAGAGGATGATTCCGGCGATCACGATCCGCTTCATGGAGGCCTCCTTGTCGAGGGGTCGGAACGGCGCCGGCTAGTTCGGCACCCGGCCGGCGCCTGTCAAGAACCGCGGCGGGGAGGCTGCGGGGCTGTCGCCGGAATCAGCGCGTGGCGGGGGACGTGGAGATCATCACCGGCGTGGAGTCGTGCGACGCCCCGAGGAGGACGGTCTTCGCGTTGCTCGAATTGGCGAGCTGGGTGAGCTGCTGGATCCGCTCGTATTCCAGGATTGACGGGGAGAGGCTGGCGGCGATGGCCCGATTGTAATCGGCGCTCGCCTGCGCCTCGATCTGCTTTTGTTCCGCGGTCGCCTTCGCCACCGCAATCACGTATTGCATCTTGAGCACTTCCTGTTCGGCGGCGAGCTTCTGATCGATCGCCGCCCGGATCGCGGGCGGCAGCTCCACGTCACGGATCAGGATCGCCTCCAGCGCCAGATGGTGCCCCGCGATCTTCGCCACTACGCCCTCGCGGATCTGGCGCTCGACGACGTCCCGCTTGGTGGAATAGATCTCCTCGGGCGTGTATTGGCCGAAGACGCGGCGCGCCTCGGAGCGCACCACCGGCTCGAGGATCTTCTTGTAGTAATCGGGGCCGATCTCCTCCTGCATCGCCACCACCTCGCGCGGGATCAGGTGATAGCGCAGCGACGCGTCGAGCTTGATGGTCAGTCCGTTGACCGCGATCACGGACAGCACCTCGTCGTGGCTCATCGAGCGGAGGTCGTAGATCGACATGTCGTTCAGCGGCGCCACGTAATAGAGGCCTTCGGGGTAGGGCCGAGGCTGCGTGCCGCCCGAGGCGCGCCACAGGACGCCGACCTGGCCGGGGCCGACGGTGGCGCAACCGCTCGCGCAGGCGAGGAGCAGGACGGGCAGATAGAGCCGGGATAGATCGGAAG
>JAJXSP010000327.1 GCA_021784515.1 Myxococcales bacterium
GCGCCGGGGGCGCCGGTGCCGTTGCCGATCATGGCGCCGGCGTGGATGCGCAACATCATCGTCCCGACGCGCGCTCCGTCGCACGGGAGCTTGCTCGCCAGGAGGAGGTTGGCGTTGGTGTTGCCGGAGAACTGCTGAAGCTGTCGGGAGAATGCTCGGAAGGTCGGCATCTCGGGGCTCCTTTCTCGGGGCCGTTGCCCCCTGGTAGTTCGGGTCTTTTGTGCGGTCCGCCTCCGCCTGTTGCCTGGTCGCCTGCTCGCAGGCCGGGCGGCTCCTCGCCGGCCGCCCGCGCATGAGCCACTCTGCCTGCGCCGTGGGCCGTTGCTTATTGCGCAAGTTGCAACACCGGGCTGTTGCAACGGCCTGGGCTACCTCTTGGCGGGCAGCCAGCGCCAGAGCGTGGTGCGATGGACTCCGAGGAGCCGCGCCGCGCGCGTGACGTTGCCGCCGCAGGCCGCGAGCGCGCGGTCGACGGCCGCTCTCCGCGCCGCCTCCGCCATCTGAGGCCCGGGCCCCTTCGGCTCGGCCGCGACCGGTCCCAACCGATCGAGGATCCGTCGCGCCGTCGACGGCTTCGGGATGCACAGGTTGGCGCCGGCCAGCGCAACCTCCTTCGCTACCGTGCACAAGAAGAAGCGCGTGAGCACCACGATCGACGCATCCGAGCGGGCGTCGCGGAATCCGGCGATGAGCGGCAGCGCGCTCCACTCGCCGACCAGCAGCTCGGTGACGATCAGCGACGGCGAAGCGCCGCCGGTCGACGCCCGCCGTAGTGCCTCGTGCGGCGTCGCCGCTCCGAGCGGGCGCCAGCCGAGGTCCTCGAACTCCAGGTCGAGCTGCTCCCGCGTTCGCCGATCATCGTCGACGAGCAGCACCGCCCGCCCCGCTAGCCTCTCGCCGATCGCCCTCGAACGCATCGCGGTCCCCCTCCGCAACAACCGACTGTTGCAACTCGCAGCGCCTGTCCGCTGCCGGAAGGGTAGCAAGCCGATCGGCCGCGGCAAGAGCATCCGCTGGGCGGCCGGCGGGCCACGGGGAATTTGATTCCGGCCGCCGCTCCCAGCTACGATGCCAGCCACTTCAATCACCGCCCGCCCACCGGGCACTCGACAGGGGAGGAATCAATGGCCACGCCGATCGAATTCACCGACCAGCAGCTTCACGATGCCGGACACACCTGGTTCTCCGCCGTCGGTCCGGTGCCCGCGGATCAGGCACTGAGCGAGAAGCAGAAGGCCGACCGCGACCTGATCGTCGGCGCGCTCAAGAAGCGCGGCTACTACCGCCCGATCCCCGGGGCGAAGAAGGACGAGGCGACGCAGGCGGTGCTCGGCGAGAAGCTGTATCGCGAGTTCACCGCGGCGCGCACGACCCGCTCCGACGCGACGACGGGCGTGGTGGCCGAATCCGGCACGCGCGAGGAGAAGGCGGCCGCGCTGCGGGCCTGGATGCGCGAGCAGCACGGCGTCGCCCTGGCGGTGAAGCGCGACGAGAACCCGCCCGCCCTCGCCCGCGTCCCGCCGCTCGGCGAGCTGGGGCTCGACAGTGCGCTATCCGAGTCGTCCGACGCGCTCGTCAAGTACCTCGGCCAGTCCGAGGTGCTGGCGGTGCTCTCCCACTACGGCATCGACGAGGAGGAGGTAGCGCGGGGCGCCGAGCTGCGACAGGGGTGGATGGGGGCGGGCGTGGCGGTCACGGCGGGGCGCGGCCAGCGCGAGTCGGCGACCGCCGATCACGTCGCCGCCCGCGAGCGGTTCGCCTCCTGGCTCAACAAGTGGTGGGGCATCCTCAAGGCGAAGTTCCCGGGGCGCGACGGGCTGCTCAAGACGGTGGGGATCGAGGTCGGGGCGATCGGGCGGCCCGCGCGGAAGGGCGGCGAGAGCGAGCCGACGGACCAGCCGGCCAAGCCATGACCCGGACCAGGCCCGATCGGCGGCCCGTCGGAGATGATGCGCCCGCAGCCGCCGAAACCCGCCCGCATCATTCCGCCGTGTCGAATAGGATTCCCACGCTCCCGGCGGCGGACACGGTCACGATGTCCGGCTTGCCGTCACCATTCATGTCGGCGACCACCGGGTTGGCGTCGTCCTCGAAACACGCGACCCTCCCGGGCCAATAGGCCAGCGTTCCGTTTCGTTGGTTCTGGTAGAGCTCGCCGTCGAGGAAGAAGTTGGCCGCTGCATCCATCCAGCCGTCCTGGTCGATGTCGGCGAGTACGACCGGCGGAATACCCGGCGTGACCCGGCTCGGCCCTAACTGGATCCTGCCACCCTTCCCGAAGGCACCTCCGCCGGTACCAGGCGCGAGATAGAGCCCCGGGACGAAGTTCTCATCCTCGATGGGCGTCAGGATGTCCGGGATGCCGTCCCCGGTGAAGTCCCAGACCCGGGGCGAGGCCCAATAATTCCCAGGAGGCAGCAGGTTCGCCGGAAGGAACATCTCCGGCGTGAATGATCCGTTGCCGAGGTTCAGCGCATAGGGCAGCCCCGGGCCCGCGCCGTCGATCATGAAGTCGGGGCGGCAGTCTCCATTGAGATCGACCCGCGTGTGCCAACTCGCCTGGATGGACGCCAGCGGGCCCGTCAAGAGAATCGGCGCGCGGAAGCTGAACCTTCGCCCTCCCTCATTTCGAAGCCAGCCGATTTCGGCATCGCCCATTGGCGCCTGCTGGCACGTCACGGCGAGGTCGGGCCGCCCATCGTTGTCGAGATCCTCCACGACCAACTGCTGAGTCTCCGGCTCGACGCACGCGGTGACGGTCGCCGGTGAGAAAGCGCCATTTCCTTCGTTCCAGAGAATCGCGAGCTCCGGGACGAGCACGCCCTCGAAGCCATCCGGCGCGACGGCGATGTCGAGCCGCCCGTCCCCGTCGAGATCCGCAACGGCGACCCTGCTCCCCCACCAGGGCAGCTTCGGCTGCTGCCAGAGTCGGAGAGTGCCCTTCCCGTCGTTGAGGAATACGTCGACCATGGCGAGGCGAACCATCGTCGCCGCGACATCCGGAGCGCCGTCGCCGTCGAGGTCGCCGACGTCCGCAAAAGATGTGTTCTTACACCAGTCCGGATCGCGATACACCGCACAATCCGACAGATCGCCGGGCAGCGTGAGCGCCGGCTTCGTGCCGCACTTCCCCCCGAGGCACTTCCGGCTCCAGCAGTCACTATCCGCGAGACACACCCTACCGTTCGCGCACGGCATCGCCGAGGGGCCACCGCAATCGACGTCGGTCTCCTGGCCATCTTTTAGCTTGTCGTTGCACGGCCAGGGCACCGAGCAATAGCCGGCGGTGCATTCGCCGGTGGGGCAGTCGTCACCGGTTCGACAGGTGATCGGTCCCGCGGAATCGAGGGGCGATGGGCGCGAGAGATCCGATGGTGTTGACACGTCCGCCGGCAGCTGGCCGAGATCCGAAGCGCCACCGGACCGGCCGCAGCCCAGGACGCAGAGGCAGGCCGCCACGAGGGGACGCCGGGGGCGGGTCATGATTACTGACCGGTGCGGATGAAGGCGGAGACGTTGGCACCGGTCGCCTCGATTGGGCGCCATGGGCCCGGGTCGCCGAGCGGAACGAGGGGCTGGTAGATGTACACGGGCTGCAGGTGGCCGAGGACCGTCGGGCTCGGCCGCGGCGGCTGCGGAGCCGGCGGGCAGCCGCGCATGCAGGCGCCGGAAAACGCCTGGATCTGAGACTCCGGCCCACCGTGCGGCCCACTGACCCATTCCCAGGGGACGTTCGGATTCCCAGTGTCCGGGGCGAGGCTGCAGTTCCGGTACACGAAGCGCGAGAGGTCGATGCTGGGCGGCGCGGCCATCGGGTCCGCGCCGACAACCAGTACCAGCGCGGCATCCTGAATGCTCTCGAGCCCGTTCGTGGTCACGACGTGCCCAACGGGACCCCAGCCCCATGCCTCGATTGCCGGCTTCAAGGTCCTCTCGTCGGCGGGGGCTTGCGGCGTCTGATGGAACAGGTTGCAGGTGGCGATCCACCCATCGGCGCCCGAGGCGAAGGAGATCGCGGGGCTGAAATCGGAGAATGGCCTGTGGTAGCCAGGGATGCCGCCCGCCGGCGGCGGTGCGTACGGCGGCTTCCCATTTTTCCAGAACAGGCAATTCCTGATTGTCGGCGGTTTCGCTCCAGGAGGGGTCGGCGTAGGGCCGGCGATGAGGATCGCGGTCCCGAGGCCGTCGCTGAACACCGAGGAGTCGATGAGCACCCCATCGAACGTGCTGTTTTGGGCCGGCCTGTAGCCCTGGAGTTTCGCATCCCAGACCGTACAGTTGAAGTAGATGGGAGTTCCACAGACGTAGAGGAATTGGCAGCCGACTATCCGGAGCCCGCTTACGGTGGTGTCATCACCGAAGTTGAGCATGAACCCGGCGGCGCTGAGGTTGGTGAACTCGCAGCCCTGGAACACGACGTTGTTCAGGATGGGGCCATTCCCCACCTCCATGTCGACCGCCTGCTGCATGTTCTTGAAGGTGCAGGCGTTGAACAGCACGTTCTCCATCTTGGGCGCGGCCTGGAGCCCGACCGCGCTGTAGAAACAGTCGTCGATCGTCACGGCGTCGGCGCAGACGTCCGACATGTTTCCGGAGTTGCCGAGATCGATCCCTCCGCCGCCGAAGCCGCGGATCACCAGGTCGCGTAGAGTCAGCCCGGATCCTTGATCGAATTCGAGCGCGCAGCCCGCCCCGCCGCCATAGGCCGGCGAGCGACCTCCGAGGCCCTTGGGGAACTGCTGTTCGGGCGGTACGATGCGCGAGACACTGCCGGTGATGGTGTTGGGCCAGGGCGGGTTCGCTTGCACGTCTTGGCCGGTGGGGTCGTGGTCATTGAAGTAGATGTGCGGATCGTTGGCTTGCTTCCAGCGGTTCGGGCCATCGACCGGCGAGGCGTCGGGAACGAACTCTGCGATGATTCTCACGAGCCCCGGCACTGCGAGGTCGAACGGCTTCGCCGGCTTGAGCGGAGGGGGTTGAAACTGCTTCTTGAGCAACCGACAGGTCGGTTCGCATTGTGGGTAATAGCCCCAAGCGGCGTCGTTCTTCTTTTGCGGGTCGGTCGGGTCGAGGAAATCGTTGCGGCCGTTCGGATCCCTCAGGAACGGGCGCAGGTAAAGATTGAGGAGCACGCCGGGGGGAAACTGGCCTGTCAGCTCGATGCGCAGCCCCGAGAGGGGCTGCTTTTTCTGATCATTCGAGATCAGCACGGTTGCTGGTTGCGTAGGTGTGCTCTCCCGATCCGGGTTCTTCGGGTCGGTGACGGTGACGCAGACCCAGGCGTTGCCATTGCTGGTAGGGTCCGCCCATCGGGACTGTGCGCACCAGGACGCATCGGGACTCGCCCCCAGCTCCTCCCATAGGCTCGCATCGCCACCGCCCGTCCACCAGCGATCCTGGGTCTCTCGATTGCCGACGAGAGTCATCCCGGAAAGCTCGACATCGTTGTTGCCCTGCTTGTTCTGGTTGCCAGCGAGGTTCTTGTTCTGCGAATTCATGAACAGGCAATTGGATAGCTTGTTGTAGAAGATCGTCGCCGGGTCGACCGGCATCTGCGTGCCGGGATCGCCCCCTCGAACCAGAGTCTGGTTGGCATGCTGTGCGACGGAGATGGTGGTCTGACCCGATCCGGCTCCCCGGACGCGGACGCTGCTCGGGAGGAGAAGTGGGCGGTTGGTCACCGCGTAGGGGGTCCCGATAACGAAGTTTCCCGCCAGCAGGTTGACTACACGGTTGGCCGGCGCGTCTGGGCCATTGTTCGCAAGGAGGGCGGCTTGGATGGCGAGGAAGTGGTCGTGGCAGAGGCTGACGGTTTGACCGACGAGATCCGCGGTCGGCAATGGCGTGAGCCCGTCCATGGGCGAGGTCGTGGCGACGAGGAAACTTGCCTTTCCACCGACGGACGGGAGCACCTGCGTGATCACCGTCGAAAAACCAACCGCCGTCTCGCCCGCGACGTGGAAGATTCCGACGCCGTTTCCCGCTTGCCACTCCGCCGAGTTGCCCCCTTGGAGAACGACGAGCCCGTTCTGGTCGACCGTACCCGGTACGGGCGGGCCATCCATTCCATCGACCTCCACCGTCACCTGCTCGAAGGGCTGGCCGTTGGCGACGTCACTCCGCTGCGGACAGACGACAACCGACAGGTCCTCGGCCGTCGGCGTCGCCCCATCGGGCCATTGGCGACCCCCGGTTCGGCCGAGCGCACCACCGAAAAGGCCGGCGGCGACGAGCGGTGCCAGCGCGCGACTTGCGTTCGGGAGCGGCTGGAGCGGCGCCCCGATGGCCGCAATCGGAGCGAGCGCGATCTGGCCGACCACGGGAAGCGGGAGGGGCATTGGAAGCGGGGGCAACGATTCGGCTTGCGAGCGCCGCACCGTGGACGATCGCGGCGCGGCGACCGGTGTGAGCTGAGGCGCGCCTGCGGCGGTGAACGCCGGCCGTGCCATCGTAGCGGGGCCGGCATGCTGAGCGGCGAGGCGCGCGAGCTGCCGGATCGAGGGCGCCGGCGAGAGAGGTGCTGGCGCCGCCGACCGCTGCGGCGGCAGCGCTCCCGTCGTCGGCGCGCCGATCTGAACCGCCTGTCCGATCTTCCCGAGATCGATCGCCTGGAGCGACGCCAGCGGCGGCAGCGCCTCGATCGCCCGCGTACCGCTCGAAGGGGCCTCCCCGATCTTGCCGAGATCGATCCCCTCGAAGGCTTGCAGCGGTGGCAGCGGCGGCGGCGGTGGCAGCGGCTCGATGGCTCTTGGCCGGACCGCCGGCGTCGCCACGCCGGCCTTGCATCCGCAGCCGCCGGCCGGCGCGAGTGCGCCCGTGAATGGGGGCAACGGCAGGGCGTTGCCGGTGCACGGGCACCCCGTATTGGCGAACTTCTCGGAGACATCCTTGCAACCACAACCAGCCATTTCCAGCCTCCGTTTCACGAGCATACGACCAGGCAACAGGCGGAAGCCACTTCGTTGGTCGCCGGAGCGGGGCGGTCCGTTCGCGGCCGACTCGATCAGGGCTTGAGGATGAGGTCCCCACTGACGGTGACGTTGGCGCTCGCGCCGGCACCGCCGGTCGTCGTGTACTGGAGATAGATGCGCAGCGCGCCGCCGAGCTCGGTGGCGCTACCGTTGGCGCACAGCACCACCGGGAAGAGGAGCTGCGAGCCCGACGAGGTCAGCTTGGTGGAGTCCAGGATGAACTGCGCCAGTGCCCCGGTCGGGGGGCTGGCCATCCACGCGCCCTCGACGAAGTCGGCGGCGTCCTCGGTGGTCGGCGCCTCGCGGAAGACGCTGAAGATGAGCTGGGTCGCGCCGGGGGCGCC
>JAJXSP010000328.1 GCA_021784515.1 Myxococcales bacterium
TGCGGACGCGACAACGCGCTCGGCTCGCTCCTCCGACGCCGTTCGCGCGGCTTCAGCGCATGTGGGATGCATTCGACGGCTCGACCGAAATCGAGGTCTTCCCGTCGAGCAACAACCCGGGAAGCGAAAGCGTCGTCGTTTTACGGGAGCGCGCGAAACCCATCCCGGCCGACGTCACCAGCCTCGAAATGGCCAGGCGATTGGCCCCTTCGCGCGCCGACATTCCGCGGCTGTTGAAGCTCGATCAGCTCAGCTCCGGACAAAAGGCTCTGTTCGCCTTCGCGGGCCCGCTCATCTTCCGCGACGCTCCGCCCGATATCGTGTTGATCGACGAGCCCGAGCAGCACCTCCATCCACAATGGCACCGCGCGCTCCTCGAAGCCCTGCGCGAGCTCTGCCCGACCGCCCAGTTCATCGTTGCGACGCACTCGCAGGACATCCTCGATTCGGTGCTGAGCTACCAGCGTTTCATCCTCGTGCCCGACCTAGACCCGCGCGCCGGGGGCGAGCCCGCACAATGACCGTTCCGAAGTCGGATTATCCGCGCGGTTCGGTCTATCTTTGGGTCGAGGACGCGGCGACGCGCGAGGCGCTAGAAATCTTCCTGCGTGACAAGCGAATCAGCCTGCACATCGCCCGCAGCAAGAGCGCGGTGCACAACCTCGTGCGGGCCACGGCCGCCGGCGACGCGAAGATTGTCTATGGCGTCGTGGATCGCGACTTCGATCCTCCGGGAAACGACTGGAACCACTGCGATCGCCTCTTCGTCTGGCCGGTTCACGAGCTCGAGAACCTGCTGCTCGACGAAGAGGTGTTGGCGGAACTAGCCCAGGCACGGGTGATCGACATCGGGCGGGCTCTCAAGCAGGCAGCCGAGGCGATGCGTTGGGAAGTGGCCTGCTCGGCCGTGCTCCGACGCATCGATCGCGATTTGCGGGACGGCTTCCCGGGAGATCCGCCTCGATCGCAAGTTCGCACGCGCGAAGAGGCGCGTTCTTTTCTGGTCGGGAATTCCCACTGGACCGCGCTCGCGACACGCGCGGCGAAATTCCAGCAGGGAGGCGCGATCGACCGGATGCTCGACGAGATCGACGCGCAGGCGACCGCCGATCTGGCCGGCGATCAGTGGAAGGCTCGCTTTCCTGGAAAGGAATTGCTCCGCTCGCTGCGCGCGGCCTTTCCCCGTCTGCAGGGACCCGCCGGCGCGACACCCGACAATCGTGACCTCGATCTGGTAAAGCAGGTTGCGCGCGAGATGCGGCGCCGCGAAAGGACCCCTTCGGACATCGTCGAATTGCGGCGTATCCTTCGAGCCCGCTCTGGCCTCGATTCCATGACAGGCTGACCAATGACCCAACCCCTCCCGACCAATCCCATCCCCGGCACGCGCGACTTCTTCCCCGAGGAGATGTCGGTGCGCATGCAGGTGTTCGAGAAGCTCTACCGCGTCATCGAGAGCTACGGCTACCTGCGCTACGACGGCCCGATGCTCGAGCCGATCGATCTCTACGCGGCGAAGTCGAGCGAGGAGATCGTCGCGCACCAGACCTACGTGATGAAGGACCGCGGCGACCGCACGCTCGTCGTGCGGCCCGAGATGACGCCGACGGTGGCGCGGATGATCGCGGCGAAGTCCGGGTCGCTCTCGATGCCGGCGCGCTGGTACTCGCACCCGAATTTGTGGCGCTACGAGCGCAAGCAGCGCGGGCGCTATCGCGAGCACTGGCAGGTCAACGTCGACCTCTTCGGCACCGAGTCGTGGGAGGCCGAGGCGGAGATGTTCGAGATCCTCGGCGACATGATGTTCGCGCTGGGCGCCAAGGCCGACGACTTCTTCATCCGCGTGTCGGACCGCGCGCTGATGAAGGCGGCGCTGCGCGCGGTGGCCGACGTCCCCGACGACAAGGCGCTCGACGTGTTCGGCGTGATCGATCGGATGGCGAAGGTGCCGCCCGAGGAGACGCGCCGCGCGCTCGGCGAGCTCGGCTTCGATCCCGACAAGGTGCTGAGCGTGTTCTCGGTCGGCGATCCGCTCGTCGAGTTCCCGAAGATCCTGACCGCCGAGCTGCTCGCCTCGTCGAAGGCGTGGCGCGTGGTGACGCAGTGGAAGGAGCACGCCGCCCCGTCGCTGCGCGAGCTGCGCGTGACGTTCGACCCGACGGTGGTGCGCGGCTTCACCTACTACACCTCGACGGTGTTCGAGCTGTACGACGCGAGCCCGGAGAACCCGCGCTCCATCGCCGGCGGCGGCCGCTACGACGATCTCGTCGGGCTGTTCGGCAAGCCGCGCACGCCGGGGATCGGCTTCGGCATGGGCGACGTGACGCTGATCGACTTCCTGCACACGCACGGCATCGCTCCGGCGCCGCGCGTCGCGCCGGACGCGACGGTGCTCGCCCTCGACGAGGGATCGCGCGCCGAGGTGAAGCGGATCGCCGCGCTGCTGCGCGAAGCCGGCCTGCGCACCACCACGCCGCTCGAGACGAAGAAGCTCGGCAAGGCGCTCGAGCGCGCTTCGAAGGAGGGGGTGCGCTTCGCGGTGATCGCCGCGCCCGCCGAGCTTTCGCGCGGCGCGGTCAAGCTGAAGGACCTCGTCCGCTCCGACGAGCGCGAGGTGTCGATCGCGGAGCTGGCGGCGTCGATGCGACGCGCGCTGGACGCGCTGGAGGTGGCGCCATGAAGCTGCACGTCGAGTCGTTCCTGCCCTTCCCGCGCGAGCTGGTCTACCGGACCTATCGCGACCGGCTCGTCGAGCTGGTGCCCTTCCTGCCGAACATCCGGAGGATCGAGGTGACCTCGCGCCGCGACGAGGCCCCGGTCGCGCACGTCGTCAACGTGTGGCACGGCGGCGGCGACGTCCCCAAGATGGCGCGCGCGGTGCTCTCCGAGAACATGCTCTCGTGGACGGACCACGCGACGTGGGACGAGAGCCGCTGGACCTGCGCGTGGCGGATGGAGGCGCACTCGTTCAAGGAGGCGGTGCACGCCGCTGGCGTGAACGAATTCCGAGACGACAAGGGCGGGACGACGCTGGCGATCGACGGGGATCTCACCATCGACGGCAAGAAGCTGCCGATCCCGCGCCTGCTCGCCTCCACCGTCGGGCCCGCCGTCGAGAAGTTCCTCGGCGCGATGATCCAGCCGAACCTCACCGAGGTCGCCCGCGGCGTCGCTCGCTTCCTCGAAACCGAGGCGAAGAGGTAGTCGCTCGTCGCTGCGCGCACGCGCGCATTTCGATCTTGCGTCGCGCCGGCAACCGCGCGAAGAAGGAAGTCGCATGGCCACCAGCAAACGCCCCCCATCGAAGAAGGCCGCCGGCGCCGAGAAGCCGGCCGCCGCCCGGACCAGCCGCACCAAGAAGAAGGAAGCCCCGGCCGAGCCGCCCGAGGAGCGTGACGAGGAGGAGGCCGGCGCGCTCGAGGACGAGGACGAGGAAGAGGACGAGGCTCCGCCGCCGAAGCCGAAGGCGGCCGCCGCGCCCGCGAAGCGCGCGTCGGGAGGGGCACACGAGGTGGACGCGCCGGCGGTGGTGCCCGCGCGCCGGCTCACCCCCGAGGCGCGCGCCCAGCTCAACGCGCTGCTCGCCAAGGGCGTCAAGCTCCAGGACGCGCTCAACCAGGTGGCGCAGTGGGAGACGTTCGTCGCGCCGGTGCGCGAGGCGCTGCCCCCCGCCGGCCGCCCCGAGGGTGGCAGCCTGCCGCGCCACAAGGCGGCCCGCGGCGGCGAGGAGGGCGGCGGAGGCCGCACCATCCTCGACGACGAGGAAGAGGCCTCGCCGCGCGACCTCGACGAAGAGCCGATCGAGGTGGGCGAAGAGTAGCCCGCCGTCGCTCCGCCGCCGCTCCCTCGACATTCCCCCGATTTCGGCGTAGCACTCACGCGGATGCTCGGGATCGATCTCGCCATCCTCGTCGGTGTCGGCGCGCTGGTGGTGTTCGCCGCCTCCCTCGGAGGGCGCTCGCTGGGCGATCGACTCGAGCGGCGGCGTCGCGAGCAGCAGGGACGGAAGAACGCCGAGCAGGAGCGACGGCGCCTCGAGGAGCGTTGCACGGTGTGCGGCGAGCCGGTCGATCCGGCGACCGACCTCTTCGAGCGGGATCAGTGGTGGCACCGCGCCTGCTGGCGCGATGTCGTTTCCTGAACGAGGAGCGGAGCGATGCGCAAGCTCGGAGCGTTACTGACCGGCCTGGTCGTGCTGGCAGCCCTCATCATCGTCGGCGCCGTCATCTCCGCGAAGCTCGAGTACGTGCGGCCGGGGTTCGTCGGCGTCTCGGTGCGCAAGTGCGGCGGCGGCCCGGGAGGAAGTGTCCGCCAGGAGCCGATCCTCAGTGGCTACTACTGGCGCGAGCTGTTCTGCGAGGAGGTCGTCGAGTACCCGGTGTCGCTCCAGACGCTGGTGCTCACGCGCTCGTCGCGCGAGGGCTCGGCGACCGACGACTCGATCACCGTCACCTCGTCGGAGGGGCTGCCGATCAACGTCGACACCTCGGCGTCGTTCACCCTCGATTCGGCGAAGGTGCCGGCGATCTACGTGAAGTTCCGGAACGACCTCGACCACATCAAGCAGATGTTCATGCGCCAGACGATCCGCGAGGGGCTGCAGGAAGTGTTCGCGAAGTACACCGCCGAGCAGCTCTACTCGACCAAGCGGCAGGAGGCGCGCGTCGAGGTGCAGAAGTTCCTCACCGACCGCTTCGGCGTGGAGGGCTTCGTGGTGGCGCAGTTCACGCTGAACGAGACGCGCGTTCCCGACCAGGTGGTGAGCGCGATCAACGGCAAGGTGGCGATGACGCAGGAGGCGCAGAAGGCCGAGCAGCAGGTGCGGAAGACGCGCGCCGAGGCCGACCAGGCGGTGGCGCGCGCCGAGGGCGAGGCGCGAAGCAAGCGCGCCCTCGCCGACGCGGAGGCCTACTACAACTCGACGGTGGCGAAGTCGCTCACGTCGGAGTTCGTGCAGTACAAGGCGCTCGAGAAGTGGAACGGCGAGCTGCCGCAGATCACCGGCGGCGGCGCCACGCCGTTCATCAACCTGCAGGGGCTGTCGCCCGGGAAGCGGGGGGCGGAGAAGTAGCGCGCGGCGCCGCGGCACCACCTCGCCGCGCGAGCCGACGCGGTGCGCACCGGTCGGTGAGCGGCTCGATCCGTTGTGTGCTCGCGCTGTGGCCGCACACTCTCTCCGATGGCCCGACGGAAGGATCCGGAGCGACGGTTCAGCCTGGGGACGTGGGCACTCCGCCTGTTGCGGTTCGCCGGCAGGGTCATCGTCGCCTTCCTGCGCAACCGCGGGATCCTGCCGGCCGGCGGCGTCGGCTACAACGCGCTGCTCTCGCTGGTGCCCTTCCTCACCCTCTCGGTGGCCGCCCTGTCGCTGTTCTTCGACGAGGAGAACATCCTCCGCGTCCTCGACCGGCTTCTCGCTGTGGAGTCTGCTGCTCGCCGTGGTGGGCGCCCTCCTGCTGCTGGTGATCTACCGGATGGTGGTCTCCAACATCAGCGGCACGCGCCGGCGCGTCACTCCCTAATCGGCGCGACGCACCGCTGCGACGGGCGCGAGGCCGCGGGCTCGCCGCGCGACGCGCCCATCGTGAGGAGGGCGACTTTCGTTCGATTCGGGGAGTCGAGAGGGAACGGCGGGGAGCGTGCGGCCGGTCCGGCGCCTACGCCTTCGGAGCGCTCGCGCGGCGCGCGGCCGCCACCTTCTTCGGCGCGGCGCCCGTCGACGGAGCCTTGGCCGCCTCGGCCAGCTCCTCCTTGCGGTTGGTCTGCTCCCAGCTGAACTCCTTCTCGGAGCGACCGAAGTGGCCGTACGCCGCCGTCTGGCGGTAGATCGGGCGCAAGAGGTCCAGCTCGCGGATGAGGGCGCCGGGGCGGCAGTCGAACTTCTCGCGCACCAGCTTGGAGAGCTGCTCGTCGGGGAGCACGCCCGTGCCGAAGGTCGTGACGAGGATCGACACCGGCTGGGCGACGCCGATCGCGTAGGCGAGCTGCACCTCGCAGCGACTGGCGAGCTTCGCCGCGACGATGTTCTTGGCGATGTGGCGCGCGTAGTAGCACGCCGAGCGATCGACCTTGCTCGGGTCCTTGCCCGAGAAGGCGCCGCCGCCGTGACGGCCCCAGCCGCCGTAGGTGTCGACGATGATCTTGCGGCCCGTGAGGCCCGAGTCGCCCATCGGTCCGCCGACGACGAAGCGGCCGGTCGGGTTGATGAAGTACTTCGTCTGCTTGGTGACGAGGGCGGGCGGCAGCTCCTTCTTCACCACCTCCTCCATCAGCGCCTCGCGGAGGGCCTTGTACTTCACCTCTTCGGAGTGCTGCGTGGAGATGACCACCGCGTCGATCGCCACCGGCTTGTCGTTCTCGTAGCGCACCGAGACCTGGCTCTTGCCGTCGGGGCGGACGAAGTCGAGGATGCCCTTCTTGCGCACGTTGGCGAGCCGCCGCGTGAGGCGGTGCGCGAGCGCGATCGGCATCGGCATCAGCTCCTTCGTGTCGTCGCAGGCGTAGCCGAACATCATGCCCTGGTCGCCGGCGCCCTGGTCGTCCTTGGTGTAGACGCCCTTGCCGTCGACGCCCTGCGCGATGTCGGGGGACTGCTGCTCGATCGCGACCAGCACACCGCAGGTCTTCCAGTCGAAGCCCATCACCGAGCCGTCGTAGCCGATCTCCCTCACCGTCTCGCGGACGATCTTCGGCATGTCGACGTAGGCGGAGGTGGTGATCTCGCCCGCCACCATCACGAAGCCGGTCTTGGTCAGCGTCTCGCAGGCCACGCGGCAGCCCTTGTCCTGCGCGATGATCGCGTCGAGGATCGCGTCGGAGACCTGATCGCAGATCTTGTCCGGGTGCCCCTCGGTCACGGACTCCGAGGTGAAGAGGAAATCGGCCATCGAGCACGCTCCTTGGGTAAAAGAGGCGGGGACGATACCATCGACGGTCCGGTTGTCAACGGCCGGTCGGCCGTGGCAGCGACGGGAGGTCGCCCGTCTTGCCGCCGAAGCGCGGCGGCCGCGTCTGGACTGTTCGCGCCGGCCTGCGCATCACCCTGCTCGCGACCTTCGCCGGCGACGGGAAGGTGCGCGCCGAGCCGTTCGACGCGATCGAGCTCAATCTCGCGCTGCTCTGGGCGCGCTGAGGCGGGCTACATGCGGAGGCGGGCGGCGACCTTCGCCGTCGACTCGACGTTCTTGATGTGCGCCAGCTGCGCGAGCAGGAACTCCTTGACCGCCTCGTCGAGCTTGGCCAGCTCGGCCTCCTCGAGGCCGAGCGCCTGCGCGTAGGCGCCGATGATCCGCTGCTCCTGCGG
>JAJXSP010000329.1 GCA_021784515.1 Myxococcales bacterium
CGCGTTCCCGTTCGCGTTCCCGTTCGCGTTCCCGTTCGCGTTCGCGTTCCCGTTCGCGTTCCCGTTCGGGTTCGCATTCGCGTTCCCGTTCGCGTTCCCGTTCGCGTTCCCGTTCGGGTTCGCATTCGCGTTCCCGTTCGCGTTCCCGTTCGCGTTCCCGTTCCCGTTCGCGTTCCCGTTCGCGTTCCCGTTCCCGTTCGCGATGCCGTTCCCGCCGAGCAACGCGACCGCGGTCACGGCCACGGCCACGAGGGCGAACCGCGGGGCGGGCGTCAGCCGCACTTCTTCTGCCCCCACGTCCCGTCGTCGAGCTGGACCTCGCCTCCGCACGGGACCGTCGAAAGGTGCACCGCGCGCCACGCCGCGCGCACCTCCTTCGGCGAGCGGTCGGGGCGCTGCCCGCGCAGCCACTCCCAGATCTGCAGCCGGTTGCGATTGGCGCGATCGAGCAGCGTGCCGACGCGCGGCACGTCCTTCACCGCGCAGTGCTCGTGCGTTTCGACGAGCGAGCCGTCGAGCGCCTCGCCCACGCAGCTGGCCTTGAGCAGCGCGTCCACGCGCTCGGCGTCCGAGGCCTCCGCCTCCTCGACGACGGGCTTCGATTGGCCCGAGGCCTCGAGCTGGTCGCGGGTCAGCGGCGACGGGCGCGGCGCGATCGCCGCCCGCTGCAGCTCGCCCTGGAGGCGCGGGAAGTCGCCGGCCGCCTCGCGCTCGAGCGCGGTCGCGCGATCGATCACGACGATGGTGGGCGCGCGGACGCAGCCGGCGGCGACGGTCGCGAGGCAGAGGAGGAGCAGTCTCATGGAGACTCCGAGGTGAGCAGGGCGCCGAGGTAGCGCTCGACGAGCGGGCCGGTGGGCACGCCGCGCACCTCGCCGACGTGGACCAGCCGCGCCAGCCCACCGAAGGCGACCTCGAAGCTGGCGAAGCCGTGGTCGAACAGCAGGCGCACGTGCTCGGGCCAGCCGAGGTCGAGCGCGGACCGGATGCGGTTCATGCCGGCGTCCTTCTTGTGCGGGTCCACCTCGTCGAGCAGGTCGAGCATGTGGTGGCGGCCGATGCGCAGGATCTCGGCGCGCCCGTCGAGGGTGCGGGTGGCGGCGGAGAGGGAGAGGGCGAGGTTGGCGTCGAAGCGCTCGCGC
This sequence comes from Myxococcales bacterium, assembly GCA_021784515.1. GTDB lineage: Bacteria > Myxococcota_A > Polyangia > Palsa-1104 > SHYY01 > SHYY01. The sequence goes on from JAJXSP010000329.1 coordinate 1,143, forward strand.
GAGCGGCTCGCCTCGACGCCGGTGGCGCGCACCTTCATTTGCGCGGTGGTGTCGCGGCCGCGCCAGTCGACGAGGAGCTGTCCGGCGACGCGCCCGCCGCGCACCTCCGCCTCGAGCTGATCGAGCGCGACGCGGTTGCGCACCACGCGCAGGCTCCCGGCCACCTTGTCGAGCGCCAGCTCGCCGATGATGACGCGCTCGACGCGCAGGGCGCCGGGGCCGCTCAAAAACGGGTGCTGGTCGGAGAAGCGCAGCGCGGGGTAGAGGTTCGGCTCGTGCGTGGGCAGGAGCGTCGCCTTGCCCGCGCGCACGATCACGTCCTCGACGATCGGCACCAGGCCGTCGAGCCGATCGATCGTCACGTGCGCCGACGGCAGCTCGATCGTGGCGTCGTCGAAGCGCGTGTCGGAGGCCACGTGGAAGCGGCGCAGGTCGCCCGAGTCCACGCGCGTCTCGACGGTGACCGTGCCGTGCCCGCGCAGGTGGGCCGGATCGCCGTCGATGCCGTCGAGCCGCTGAGTGAGCGTGGTGTGCAGGCCGAGGCTCTTGAAGCCGGCCAGCGGCGGCGTGTCGTCCGCCTCCTCCGCGGCGCTGCGCCCGAAGAGGCGCCTGGCTTCCACGCTCGGACGCGCGCGCGGCAGCACCAGCTCGCCCTCGGCCCGCAGCGTGGTCCCCGTGCGGCCGTTCTCGAGGAGCAGCTCCTCGAGGTGGAACGTGCCGTCGCCGTCGTGGCGGGCGCGCGTCTCGAAGCGCACGTCGGCGATCGGGTAGAGGCGCTCCACGTCCTGCTCGAGGCGCGCGAGCCGGAACGAGTGCGTCGCGTGCACGGCGCCCACGAGCGGATCGCCCTCGGAGGTGGCGTCGAGGGAGTCCTCGAGGCCGACGACGGTGACCTTGTGGTCGTTCGCCGTCAGCTCGGCGCGCGCCAGGTGGACCTCGTTGTGCACGGTGCGACGCTCGCCGTCGGCGACCACGCGCGTCACCACCGACACCGACGGCACGACCAGCTCCACGCCCGCGGCGTCCACGTAGCGCACGTTCTCCAGCCCGACGGCGATCGAGGCGTCGCCTCGCAGCGTGGCGAGCGGGTGAGGGGCGAAGCGCGGCACGCCCCGCGGATCGATCGCCTCGACGAGCCCGCCCAGATCGCCGTGGCCCTCGATCTTCGCGCGCACGTCGGAGAGATCGATCCAGTGCTCGTCGGTGAGCGACGCCGGCAGGATCGGCTCGAGCGCCGCGAGGTGGCCGAGGTCGCCGTCCACGCGGTAGGCGAGCGTGCGCGCCTTGCCGTTCCACGAGGCGGCCAGCGCGAGATGGCCCTGCGGCAGCGCCTCGCCCTCGCCGTCGAGCCGGAGGTCGACCGCGGGGCGATCGGCGTCCACGTCCGCCGTCAGCGACACGCGGCCGTCGCCGAGAGCATCGCCGTCGAGCGCGAGCGCGCGCGGCGCCACCGTGAGCGTGGCGCGCTGGCGGCGCGGCGTGCCGTCCGAGTCGAGCGTCACGTCGAGGGCGTCGGCGGAGAGCGTGGAGCCGGCCAGCGTCACCGACGGGCGATCGACGTGGACGCGCCCCTTCTGCGCCAACCGCGGCGCGCCCCCCAGCCCCTCGACGCGGCCCTTGGACGCCACCTTCAGCGCCATCCGCGAGCCGCGCAGCCCGAGCCGGGCCGGCGCGAAGCTGGTGAGGAGCGAGGTGCGCTGCGCGTCGAGCGCCACGTCGAAGGCGACGGCGTCGGGCTCCTTCTTCAGCTGGCTCCGAAAGTCGATCAGCGACGGCGGCGCGCCCAACGCCAGCGCGACGGTGCCCTCGCCCGTCGAGCGCAGCGGCGTCTCGGGATCGAGGTGGAGGTGGTCGAGCCGCGCGGTGAGCTTCGCCGGCCCCGACGGCAGGAGCGCCCGGTCGCCGCGCCCGCGCACCTCGACGTGGCCGACCGGCAGCTCCAGGTCGATCGGCCCCGGCCGTCCGTCGAGAAGACGGGCGTGCCCGGCGAGGCGCAGGTCGCCCGCCTGCACCGCGCGCTCGCCGTGCTTCGCATCGAGGGTGGCGAGCGCCAGGGAGAGCGCGGCCTGACCGCTCGAGGTGAGCGGGTGCGCGGCGTCGACCCGCAGGTCGGCGAGCCGCGCCTCGAGCACGCCGCCGGTGGCGCTGAGCGCGTCGCCCGCGGAGACGGAGGCGAAGCGGAGCTTGAGATCGGCGTGGTCGGGCCCCGGCACGATCGCGGCGTGCGCCTCGGCGCCGAGGTCCCGCACTTCGAGGCGATCCTCCCCGCGCGCGAGGCGCAGGAGGCCGATCGGGAGATCGATCGCCACCTCCACGCCGCCGTCGCCGGCGGGCGTCCCCTTCGCGGCGAGGCGGACCTCGTCGAGGTCGAGCCGCGCGCCGCCGCGCTCCACCCGCAGCGCGGCCACGCGCCCGTCGAGCGCGACGTGGCCGCCCGCCTCGAGGCGCGGCTCGTCGAGGAACCACAGCTGCGCCACGTCCCATGACAGGCGCCCCTCGCGGCACTCCACGCCGAGCGCGTCGCGCGGCACCAGCTTCGCCAGCCGCGCGAGGTCGGCCTGCCCCGAGAACGAGGCGACCCGCACCCGGCCCGGCTCGACGCTGAGGGCCCCCTTCGCGGCGACCGCGCCCTCCACCGCCTCCAGCCGCTGCACCTCCACCTGCAGGCGATCGCCGTCGGCGCGCGCGCTCGCGTCGAGGGCGAGGAGCGGCCCCACTCCGAGCCCCGGCGAGATGCTCTGCCGCGCCAGCGTCGCCCGCCCGTGGAGATCGGCGGCGTGCGCGTCGAGCTGGCCGTCGAGCGCGAAGGTGCCCGAGGCGTCGCCGCGCCCGCCCTCGCCCTCGTAGGAGATGGCGAGCGCCAGCGGCCTCTCGGGGCGACCGAGGTGGAGCTCCACGCTCCGCGACGCGCCGGCGCCCTTCGCGAGCGCGCGCCCCCCCACGCCCTCGAGGCGCGTCCGCGACACCACCTTGCCCTTGCGGGTGCGCAGCACGTTGACCGCGACGCGCGAGAACGCGATCCGATCGAACTCGGGGATCGATTCGAGCGCCTGGGCGAGCAGGCGTCCCGGCGCGACCTGCTTTCGCGGCGGCTGCTGCGGCGCGCCGCCGAGGGAGTCGAGCGAGGTGCGGCCGTGCTCGTCCACCACCACCGTCAGCTCGAGGCCGCGCGCGGTGAGCTTCTGCATCGTCGGGCCCGCCGTCGAGAGCGACCAGCCGAGGGTGATCCGCTCGACGCGCAGCAGCGCCGGCGCCAGGTGGCGGAAGCCCGGCGGCGAGGCGACCACCAGCTCCCCGAGGGAGAGCCCCGAGAGGAGGTCGATCTCGGCGGTGGCGTAGTCCAGCTCGAGGCCCGCGCGGTCCTGCGCCAGCGCGCGCAGCCGCGTCTTCACCAGCCCCGCGTCGAGGTTGCGGAGCACCAGCAGCGCCGCCAGCACCGCGAGGGCGACGACGAGCACGAGCGCTCCCGCGGCGTGGCGGAGGATGCGCCACACGCGTCGCTTGCGAGGTCTTGGGGCGGGCGGAACGGACACGACGGCTGGCCAGTGTGGCACGCGATCGGGCGGCGCGAAACGGGCCGGACGCCTCGCGCGGGGATCGTGCGGGCGATCGCATCCGCGGGCGGCGCGCCGCGGTGGTGGTGCAGCGCTTGCCGGTACGCCTGTGCAGCGTCGAGGATCGCGATGAGCGCCGCCCGCATTGCCACTCGCATCGCCCTTCCCGTCGCGGGCGTGGCGGTGCTGTTCCTCGTGGCGCGCCTGCTTGGGCGCGAAGGCGGCGGGGCGGGCGCCGCGGACCCGCCCGCCGCTCCGTCGGCAGGCGGACCCGCCGGGGCGCGACCGGTGCCCGTGCTGACCGCGCCCGTCGAGAAGCGCGACGTGCCGGTGTGGATCGAAGGCCTCGGCACGGTGGTGGCGTGGACGCAGGTGACGGTGCACCCGGAGGTGGACGGGCGGCTCGATCGCGTGCTGTTCACGGAGGGGCAGGCGGTGCGGCGCGGCCAGCAGCTGGCGCAGATCGACCCGCGACCGTTCGAGGTGCAGCTCCACCAGGGCGAGGGCGCGCTGGCGCGCGACGAGGCGCAGCTGCGGGGTGCGCGGCTCGACCTCGTGCGCTACGTGGAGCTGCGCAAGCGCAACCTCGGCTCGCAGCAGCAGGTCGACCAGCAGGCCGCGCTCGTCGGGCAGCTCGAGGGCACGGTGCGGGTCGACCGCGCTTCGATCGAGAGCGCGAAGCTCAACCTCGACTGGGCGCGCGTCACGGCGCCGGTGGACGGCGTGGTCGGCGTGCGCCTCGTCGATCCCGGCAACCTCGTGCACGCCACCGACCAGACCGGGCTGGTCGTGCTGACGAAGCTCGATCCGGCGGCGGTGCTGGTGACGCTCCCCGAGGACGACCTGCCTGCCGTGGCGGCGGCGCAGGCGCGCGGCGAGGTGCCCGTCGAGGCGTGGAGCCGCGACGGCGCGGTGAAGCTCGGCGCGGGACGCCTGCTCGTCATCGACAACCAGATCAACGCCGCGACGGCGACGATGCGCGTGAAGGCGGTGATGCCGAACCCCTGGCGCTCGCTGTGGCCGAACCTGTTCGTGAAGGGGCGCCTGCTCGTCGACACGCGCCGCGGGGCGCTGGTGGTGCCGGTGGGCGCGGTGCAGCACGGGCCGCAGGGGACGCTGGTGTGGATCGTCGGCGCCGACCACCGCGCCTCGCCGCGCGACGTGGTGGTCGCGCTGACCGCCGCCGAGGTGGCGGTGATCGCGCGGGGCGTGAGCGCGGGCGAGACGGTCGTCGTCGAGGGGCAGGGGCAGCTGCGCCCGGGCGCCGAGGTCTCGGTCGCCGAAAAGGGCGGGAGCGAGCCGCGGCCGTGAACATCTCCGAGCCCTTCATCCGCCGCCCCGTCGCCACCACGCTGCTCATGATCGGCGTGGCGCTCGCCGGCGGCGCCGGCTACAGCCAGCTCCCCGTCGCCGCGCTGCCGCAGGTGGACTACCCGACGATCGTCGTGGCGACGATGCTGCCCGGCGCGAGCGCCGAGACGATGGCCTCGGCGGTGACCACGCCGCTCGAGCGCCAGCTCGGCCAGATGCCGTCGCTGGCGCAGATGACCTCCGTGTCGAGCTTCGCCTCGTCGCAGATCACGGTCCAGTTCGCGCTCGACCGCGACATCGACGCGGCCGAGCAGGACGTGCAGGCCGCCATCAACGCCGCCTCCAGCCTGCTGCCGCCGACGCTGCCCACGCCGCCGACCTACTCGAAGTCGAACCCCGCCGACACCCCGGTGCTCACGCTCGCGGTGTCGTCGCCGACGCTGCCGCTCAGCCGCGTGGACGACTACGCCGACTCGGTGCTGGCGCAGAAGATCGCGCAGGTCTCGGGCGTCGGCCTCGTCGTGCTCTCGGGCGGGCAGAAGCCGGCGGTGCGCGTGCGGGTCGATCCGATCGCGCTCGCGGGCGCCGGCCTCACCCTCGAGGAGGTCCGCCTCGCGCTGGCCACGGCCAACGTCAACCAGCCCAAGGGCAACATCGACGGCCCGCGCCTCGACTACACCCTCCAGACGAACGACCAGCTGGAGCGCGCCGTCGCCTACCGGCCGATCGTCATCGCCTTCAAGAACGGCGCGCCGGTGCGGCTCGACGAGGTGGCGAGCGTCGTCGACGGCGTGGAGAACGACGAGCTGGCGGCGTGGGCGGGGCGCGGCGGCGAGCGCGACGCGCACCCGGCGATCCTCCTCTCGGTGCAGCGCCAGCCGGGCGCGAACATCATCGCGGTGACCGAGGGCGTGAAGGCGCTGCTGCCTCAGCTGCGCGCCTCGATGCCGCGGGGGATCGACGTGACGGTCCTCTCCGACCGCACGGAGACGGTGCGCGCGTCGGTGAGGGACGTGCAGCTCACGCTGCTCTTGACGGTGTTCCTCGTCGTGGTGGTGATGTACGCGTTCCTCCGCAGCCTGCGCGCCACGGTGATCCCGGGCGTGGCGGTGCCGCTCTCGCTGATCGCCACCTTCGGCGTGATGCACCTTTGCGGCTACAGCCTGAACAACCTCTCGCTGATGGCGCTCACCATCTCCACCGGCTTCGTCGTCGACGACGCCATCGTGATGGTCGAGAACATCGCCCGCCACATCGAGGAGGGCGCCACCCCGTTTTCCGCCGCGCTCG
>JAJXSP010000330.1 GCA_021784515.1 Myxococcales bacterium
CGCGCGCGACGGCCAGGTTGCTCGACCGGGCGGCCGCCGAGCTGCGCGTGGAGAGCCGCGCGTTCACGAGCCGCAACCTCTACCACGCCGCACGGCACCTCACCGCCGTCGAGCCGGCGCCCCTCGGCCGCGAGGCATTCCTGGCCGGTCCGCTCGCCGCGCGCCTGCGCGCAGGTCCCGTCGCCGGGCTCTTGCCGCCGCCGGTCCGCGCGCCCGAGGAGCGCCTGCCGGCCGAATGGGATGCCTACTTTCCCGCCGCGATCCTGCTCGTCGACCGGCCCGAGATCGTGGACCTGTTCGTGGCCTCGGGCGTCCTCGTGCAGGGACGCATCGCGGTGGTCGCCATCGACGGCACGCCGACGAACGTCGTCGCCTGGCTGTGCCGTGGACTGCGCGTCGGCCACCGCGCGCCGGTCGGCTACCTGCACGACGCCGACACGGTGCTCTACCCCTTCCGCTACGAACCGCTCGCGACGTGGATCGAGGTCGCCGTCGAGGAGCGCGAGCTGCCGTACCGCGACCTCGGCTTCGAGCCGCGCGGCCTGGCTTCCGGCGGCGCGACATCGCTGCGCCTGCGCGAGCTGGAGGAGCTGCCGCCGTGGCGCCTGGTCGCGCAAGCGACCCGCGAGCTGCTCGCGCTCGTGCCGCCCGATCCGCTCCTGGCGCCGCTCACCAAGACGCGGCGACGAACCGGCCGAAGGCGAGCGGCCGACTGACAGGGAGAACGCAATGAAGCGCTCCGCGACGGTCACCTTCCTCGGCATGTTGCTCGCCCTCGCGCCAGGCTGCATCGATGCGTACACGGAGCGAATCGGCCCGCCACTGCCGGCGAAGCCCCCCGACGCTCCGGTCGCCGTCTTCTTCAACCAGACTCCGGTGGAGCCGTTCGTCGAGATCGGGCGCATCCACGTTCGCTCCAGCGAGGATCTGCCGGCCGTCGTCACCGCCGCGCAGGCCGAGGCGCGCACGCTCGGCGCCGACGCGATCGTCATCGACCTCCGCTACCACTACGAATCGGTGCCGGTCTATTTCGACGCCGCCGGCAACCCCTACACGCCGCCGACGCCGCGCCTGAACGCGCGCGCGATGGCCATCGTGTTCACCGCTCCGCCGCCCGCTCCGCCGCCGCCTTTCCCGCGCTAAAAACGGCGCCCCGCTCCGCCGACGGACGCGACGGCGACACCGGCGATTCGTCGAGCCGCGCCCCCAGCCGCGCGAGGCCGAGGTCGCCCGTCGCACCCGGCGAGGCGCGCGCGCACGGGCTCTCCTCGATCGGCCGGGCCGGTGAGCCAGGGCAAGAGGGCGGGAGCATCGGTCGCGATCAGGGCAGCAGTGTCACGCCCGTCGAAAATCCGAGTCCGACGCCCGAGCACTTCTCGACAGCTCGCTCGCCCTCGCCGCCGTGGCGACAATCACGGCAACGCCACGTCGCAGGTGCCGAGGCTCGAATAGCAGGCGCCGTTCACACAGGCGCCGCCCGGGCAGTCGCCGTCGGCGGCACAAGCGAGGCGCGCGCACGCCCCTGCGACGCAGCCGAGGCCCGAAGGACAGTCGGACGCGGTCATGCACGGGCGGCCGACGCAGTGCTGATTGGTGCACACCGTTCCCTCGGCGCAGTCCGCGTCCGCCATGCAGGGCGGCCGGCAACCCAACCCCAACCGGGTGCAGTCCGACTCGGCGAGCGCGCAATTCGACCCGGCCTCGCAGTCGGCATCCGACTGGCACGGCGGCGGCGCGATGCACTGGCTTACCGGGGGGCTGTGGCCGGGAGCGACGCACACTTCGTTGTTGCCGCAATCGCCGTCGCGGTGGCAACCGGCGTGGCACCCGGTCATCGATGAGAGGGCGGCGAGGCTGGTGATGAAGAGGCTGGCTTGGCGCATGGCCGGCAGTGAGAGCAAGCGGAGTTCCAGCAGCCGTCCTGGTGGCGGTCCACAAGGCGCTCGCCCACCGAGCCTGGGAGACCTCGTGCGACGGCACCGACGGGACGGGGCACGAGGAGGCGGCGGATCTTTCGGCCGGCGCGACGCAGACCTTCAAGGCCGAGGCCGGCTGCGCCTTCGAGCAGCGGTGGTCGATCAGCCCCGCGCAGTGGAGCTGCCGGCTCAAGGACACCGACCCGCGCCGGACGGCCGCGCGCTGGTTGCTGCGTAGCAGCAAGGGGCAGGCTACTTCGCGCTGCCGCGCCACTTGCCGTCGAACAGCACGAACCGCGAGAGCGGCCCGGCGACGGGCACGCTCCGGTCGAGGGGGAAGGTCGCGCCGGGCAGCGACGGGTACTCCGAGTCCCACGGCAGCACGATCATCGGCCCGCCGGTCACGGGATCGCCGACCAGCTTGGGGCGCACCGTGGCCACGCGGCGGCCGCGCGCCCACCCGAGGGCGTCGGCGACGGTGCGGTGGCGCGCGAGGTCGGTGAGGTGCCACTGCGTCGGCGGCGGCAGCTTGGAGCGGATATCGTCGAGGAGCGCCTGCGGCGTGGCCCACACGTGCTCGGTCAGCTCGATCGGATCGTGCGCGGGGGTCTGCCCGGGCGGCATCGCGGCGAGGTAGAAGCGCGCGTCGAAGCGGCGGTTCATCTCCGCCTCGGGCGTGATCCAGCGCGCGAAGAAGACGAGCGCCCCCACGTCGAGCCGGAGGTCGAGCTCGGCGCACAGCTCGCGGAACCCGCGCGTGCCGGCGTGCACCGCCTCGCGCCCCTCGCAAAGCTCGGGCGAGAGGTTGTCGCGCAGCGGGGCGCCGCTCCCGTCGACCGCCAGCAGCACGGCCGCCTCCTCGAACACCTCGCGGATTGCTGCAACGCAGCACGTCAGGGCGTGGGCGCGGTCGCCGCCGATCTCGGCGATCGTCGCCTCCTCGCCGATCGCCTCCGCCCCGGTGACGGGGTGGGAGACGATGTCCTCGTCGTCGACGCGCCCGCCGGGGAAGACGAGCGCCTCGGCCATGAAGGCGGCGCCCTTCTTGCGCCGCACCATCAGCACCTCCAGCCCTGCGGCGCCGTCGCGCAGCAGCACCACCGTGGCGGCGTCCTTGGGCGTGGCGGGGGTGCTCATCGGGTCTCCTCGGCGCGCGCCGGCCGGCTCATCGCGCGAAGCGCTCGAACAGCTCGCGCAGGTCGTCGGGGATGTCGATGGCGCGGAAGCTCTTCATGTCGACGCAGGCGGTGGTGATGTTCGCGGTGCAGGCGTGGATCCCGTCGCGGTGGCGGTAGCAGACGTAGCGGAAGGTGGCCGAGCGCTTGCCGATGTGCGGCACCGACACCTCGATGTCGAGCGCGTCGCCGTACTTGAGCGGCGCCTTGTAGTCGGTCTCGATGTGCACCGTCGGGAAGCCGACGCGACGGTCGTCGATCAGCTCGTGGTAGGTGTGGCCGGCGTCGTTGAAGAACTCCTCGAACGCCTCGTGGAAGTAGATGAAGAAGTGCGGGTAGAAGACGATCCCCGCGTGGTCCACGTCGCCGAAGCGGACCTCGACGCTGGTGCGAAAGGCCATTGCGTCCTTACTTGAAGAAGTCCGCCTGCACCGGGTCGGCGTCGACGACGCTGGCGATCTCGCGGAGCAGCACCTTCATCTGCTTGCCGCCGATCTTGAAGGTGGCGTCGCTGTCGCCCATCTCCGACCAGGTGCCGCAAATGTAGTGCAGGTTGACCAGGCCGATGTTGACGCGCTTGCCGACCCAGCTCGCGTACTTCTCGCGCAGGTTGCGGGGGTTGATCCTCTCGAGGGCCATGGGCGGTGGTGATCTCCGTTGGGGGATCCTTCTATCACCTTTTCATCCCGCCTTCAGCTTCGCCCGCTCCTCGGGGTGCTCGTCGAACCAGGCCTGGCGACTCTCGCGGGTGATCTCGCAGACCACGTCCTCTTTGGCCACCTTCGCCTGGCATCCGAGGCGCGAGGTCGGCTTCACGTCGAAGGCCTTGTCGAGGATGTCCTCCTCGTCCTCCTCCATCTCGGAGAGCGACTCGACGCCCTGCTTCACGTACACGTGGCAGGTGGAGCAGGCGCAGTTGCCGCCGCAGGCGAAGCCGACCTGCGCGTTGCTTTGCTGCGCTGCACGAAGGATGGTCGTGCCGGGCGCGACCTCGATCGAGTTGCCGTCGGGCAGGAAGGTCACCTTGGGCATCGGCTATGGCCCTTCCTTGCCCGCGTCGGCGTCCAGCCGCTGCTCGACGCCGGCGACGGCGCGGCCGGCCATGGCGCGGCGCAGCCCTTCGTCCATGCGCCGCTGCGCGAAGCCCTGCGAGGCGTGATCGAGCGCCTCGGTGGCGGCCTGGATGGCGCGCCGGTCCTCGCCCTCGCGCGCCTGCTGCAATGCAGCAACCGACGCGTCGATCGCCGCGCGTTCGTCGGGCGGGAGCAGCCCCCCGTCGGCGGCGAGGGCGGCGCGCGTGGCGTTGAGGATGCGGTCGGCCTCCACCCGCGCGTCGACGAGCAGGCGCGTCTTCACGTCGCTCTCGGCGAACTGGTACGACTCGAGGAGCATCCGCTCGATCTCCTCGTCGGAGAGCCCGTAGCTCGGCTTGACGTCGATCGACGCCTCCCCGCCGGTGGTCTCCTCGCGCGCCGTGACGTGGAGGATGCCGTCGGCGTCGACGAGGAAGGTCACCTCGAGCCGCGCCATCCCCGCCGGCGCGGGCGGCAGCCCCTTCAGCTGGAAGCGCGCCAGCGAGCGGCACTCGCCGACGGTCTCGCGCTCGCCCTGCACCACGTGCAGGTCGAAGCCGGTCTGGTTGTCGGCGTAGGTGGTGAAGGTCTGGCGCGCGCCCGTCGGGATGGTGGAGTTGCGCGGGATGATCTTCTCCACCACGCCGCCCATCATCTCGAGGCCGAGCGACAGCGGGATCACGTCGAGCAGCAGCACGTCCTCGCGCGGCCCGGCGCCGGCGAGGAGGTCGGCCTGCACCGCCGCGCCGAGCGCCACCACCTGGTCGGGATCGATGTCGGCGAGCGGCGGCTGGCCGAACAGCTTCTCGACGAAGGCGCGCACCGCCGGCGTGCGGGTGGCGCCGCCGACGAGGATCACGCCGTCGAGGGCGGGCGTTGCCGGATCGAGGCCGGCGTCCTTCAGCGCGCGGCGGCAGGGCGCGGCGGTGCGCTGGAGGATCGGCGCGATCGCCTCGTCCAGCTCCTCGCGCCCGATCGGCGTCTGGCCCTGGAAGTCGACCACCGTCGAGTCCGTCTCGGTGAGGCGGTGCTTCGCGGCCCGCGCGGCGTCGAGGAGCGCGCGCTTGTCACCCGCCGCCTCGACGGCGAGTCCGGCCTTGCGCACCAGGAGATCGGCGAGCGCGCGATCGAAGTCGTCGCCGCCGAGGGCGGTGTCGCCCGCGGTGGACTTCACCTCGAACACGCCGCCGGTGAGCTTGAGGATCGAGATGTCGAAGGTGCCGCCGCCGAGGTCGTACACGGCGAAGGTCCCCTGGGATTTCTTGTCGAGGCCGTACGCGAGCGCCGCCGCGGTCGGCTCGTTGAGCAGGCGCAGCACCTCGAGGCCGGCGAGGCGGCCGGCGTCGCGCGTCGCCTGGCGCTGGGCGTCGTCGAAGTAGGCGGGGACGGTGATCACCGCGCCGTCGAGCGGGCCGCCGAGCGCCGCCTCGGCGCGGGCGCGCAGCACGCGCAGGATCTCCGCCGACACCTCGATCGGCGTCACCTCGCGCCTGGCGTCGCCGACGGAGAAGCGCACCACCGGGCCGGTCTTCGTCGCGAACACGTAGGGCGTGAAGCGGCGCGTGGTCTCGGCGTCGGCGGGGCCGCGGCCCATGAAGCGCTTCACGGAGACGATCGTGTCGCGCGGGCGCGTCGCGGCGTCGGCGAAGGCCGCCCGGCCGACGACCACGCGGTCGGCGAAGTACTCCACCACCGACGGCAGGAGCTTGCCGCCCTCGTCGTCGACGGCGAGGCACACCGGGTTCGCGTCGCGCACCGTGGCGACGAGCGAGTTGGTGGTGCCGAGGTCGATGCCGACCACCCGGCCGACGCACTTGTCCTTGACCTGCGATTCGCCTGGCTCGGCGATGTCGAACAGCCCGCTGCTCATGTGTGCTCCACCTGCTGGTCCTCATGGGCCTCGACCTCGTCGAGGAAACGCCGGTAGTAGCGCAGCGCGACGAGCGCGTCGGCGACCGCCTTCAGATCGTCGCGCTCGAAGCCGGAGGCGATCCCGGCCATCGCGCTCCGCTCCCGCCCGCGCACGTCGGCGGCGAGCGCCGCGATGCGCCCCTCGTCGCCCTCGGCGCGCGCCTCGGCGAGCGCCTCGCGCAGCTCCATCACCTCCATCAGGAACGCCGGATCGACTCTTCGAGGGCCTTCGGCCCCCCCGCTACTTACAGGGCCTTCGGCCCCCCCATCCTTCGGTGGGGACCCCAGCGGCGGGGACCCCAGCGCTCCGGCCGCCTTCTCGTCGGCGACGGCGATGCCCTCGAGCGCGAGCAGGTGCTCGGCGCGCTTCAACGGATCGCGCAGCAGCCGGTAGCCCTGGTTCAGCTCCGAGGTGGCGAGCGCGTTGCGCACGCGCGTGGCGCCGTCGGCGCGCGCGTGGCGGTCGGGGTGGTAGAGCTTGCTCGCCGCGTGGTAGCGCCGCTCGAGATCGGCGAGATCGATCGCGTAGCGCCGCGGAAGGCCGAGCAGCGCGAAGTAGTCGGTGGCTGTGGTCATGCTCGGGGCCTCGCCCCGTCGGTCAGAACTGGACGCTCTCGCCGCAGCCGCAGCTGCCCTTGACGTTCGGGTTCTCGAACTTGAACCCGTGGCCCATCAGGCCGGTCACGTAGTCGAGCGTCGTGTTGTCGAGGTAGATGAGGCTCTTCGGGTCGCAGAAGATCTTCACGCCGCCGTCGAACTCGAACACCTTGTCGGTCGGGCGCGGCGCCTGCTCGCACCACTCGAAGAGGTAGCCGAAGCCGTTGCAGCCGCCGCCGCGGATGCCGATGCGCAGCCCGAGGGCGGGCTTCTTCCCCTCGGCGACGCGCTTGTCCTGGAGCCGCTTGATCTGCGCGAGCGCGGTGTCGGAGCAATGCAGGGCCATGGTCGTTCCTCGTCCGGTTACTTCGCCGCCTGCGACGCCGCGGCCGCCGGCTGCGCCTTGGCGCGCTTCGCCTTGTAGTCGGCGATCGCCGCCTTGATGGCGTCCTCGGCGAGCACCGAGCAGTGGATCTTCACCGGCGGCAGGTTCAGCTCCTCGGCGATCTTCGAGTTGTTCACCTGGAGCGCCTCGTCGACGGTCATCCCCTTGACCCACTCGGTCACCAGCGACGACGAGGCGATCGCCGAGCCGCAGCCGAAGGTCTTGAA
>JAJXSP010000331.1 GCA_021784515.1 Myxococcales bacterium
GGTCGCCGCCGCGCCGCCCGCTCCGGCCGGGCTGGCCCCGGCCGCCGCCGTCGCCGAGCACCCGGAAGCCGGCAAGAAGCCCGAGCACCCCGCGGTCGAGGCGCACGCCGCGGAGCACGGAGGCGGCAGCCTCGTCGCGCAGGGCAACAGGCTCCTCGAGCACGGCCACGCGAAGGAGGCCCAGAAGCTGTTCGAGAAGGCGCTCGCCGAGCGCGCCGACGACGTGGACGCGCTCAACGGCCTCGGCTACTGCTACCTCGACACCGAGCACTTCGGCGCGGCGATCGACACCTTCAAGCGCACCCAGTCGATCGCCCCCGGCAACGGCGACTCGATCATCGGCCTCGCCGAGGCGTACAAGATGCGCGGCGACAAGGCCCGCGCCCTCGAGTACTACCAGAAGTACCTCGTCGAGCTACCTTCGGGATCGAAGGCCGGCATGGCGAAGAGCAACGTCGCGGAGCTGGAGGTGCTGGTCAAGCGCGCCGCCGCGGCGGGCGCTGCCGACTCGCCGCCCCCCGAGAAGCCCGCCGGAGAGCCTCCGCCGTAGGCCACGGAGGATCCATGTCCCTGCACAAGCCCTCGACGAGCGAGGAGGAGTTCTTCGCCAAGCAGAACGCGTTGGCGCGCCACAAGGCTGCGGTGAAAAAGGCGCGCGAGATGGCGGCGAACGAGCGCGACGCCCGCCGGAAGGAGCACTTCATGAAGTGCCCGAAGTGCGGGATGGACCTCGAGCCGGTCGTCTACCGCGGCATCACCATCGACAAGTGCTACCACTGCCGCGGCACCTGGCTCGACGAGGGCGAGCTCGAGAAGCTCTCCGGCAAGGGCCCCGACGTGCTGTCCCGCATCGTCGAGCTCTTCCACGGCGGTCACCTCACCGAGGAATAGCGGCGCGACGGTGACGGTATTCGAAAACCCACAATAGCCTCGGCGATCGAAGGGCCGGCAAGCTGCCATGCCCCGAGAAATGTCGCCTTTCCAACACCGTCACCTGCCCGGCCCTGGGCGAGCTACCTCTCGATCGCCTGCAGGATCCGATCGGTGTCGCGCGCCGTCTGGCGCACCGCCTCCACCCCGTCCATCAGCTCGTCGAGCTGCCCCGACAGCTCCTGCGGGGAGCGCATCGTCACAATCTGATCCGCCAGCAGCTTGAAGGTGTTTTCGATCAAATCCTGCTGGCCGCGCAGCGTCACCAGGTATTGCCGGATTTCGGCGACCTTCGCCTTGCGCGCCTGGAGGACTCCCAGGTTCTTCATCGCGATCTGCCGCCGCTCCTTCTCCGCCTCGGGCAGGTTGTCGACGAGGTGGGCATAGCGGCGGATATCCTTCTCGATGCCGTCGAGATCGATCGTGCGCAGATAATCGAGGTAGCGCACGCACGCCGCCGCCATCTCGATGAACGAGCGCACGAGCGCCTCCAGCTTGGCCAGCTCGCCGCGCAGCAATTCGACCGTGAATGCCGGGTTCTCCCCGCACATCCGGTCGATCTGCGCCTTCGTCGTGAGCAGCGCCACGCACCGCCCCGCCTCGTCGCCCGGCAGCGCGCCCACCATCGCGTCGAGCCGCTTTTTCTCCTCCTCGGCGAGCACCTGCGCATGCTGCTTGTCGAACCAGAACTTGCGGAGCAGCCGCGACCCGGGCGCGAACAGCATCCACAGCGCCTCGGCCCCCGCCGCCGCGACGGCAATGAATGGTTGATTCATGATCGTCGCCACCGCCGCCGCGCCGCCCAGCAATGACAGGTTGTACGGGTTGACGAAGGCGTACTTCGCGTAGGGCGGCTTCTTCTTCGCGCTTTCGCTCTCGTCGGACATTGGCGGAATCAGGCCTTGGCGTAGAGGAGGTCGAGCAGCTGCTTCTCGCAGTCGCGGAACGCGGGTGACGACTTGAGGGCGAGATCGCGGCGCTCGAACGTCGGGACGTCCACGCGGTGCAGGACGTGCGTCGGGCGGGGCGCCATCACGAACACCGTGTCGGCGAGGTAGACCGCCTCGGACACGTCGTGGGTGACGAAGAGGATGGTGTTGTCCTCCTTCGCCGAGATGTCGAGCAGCAGGCCCTGCATCCCCCACCGCGTCTGCGGGTCGAGCGCGCCGAACGGCTCGTCCATCAGCACAAGCTTCGGCTTGTTGATGAGCGTGCGCGCGATCGCCACGCGCTGCTTCATCCCGCCCGACAGCTCCTTTGGGTGCTTGTCCGCGAAGTCGGCCAGTCCGACCGCGGCGATGTACTTCTCCGCCTCCTCCCGCCGCCGCTCCGGCGGAATTCCCTGCAGGCGAAGCCCGTATTCCACGTTCTGCCGCACGGTGAGCCAGCCGAACGAGGTGTAGGCCTGGAACACCATCCCGCGGTCGCGCCCAACCCCGTCCACCTTCTTGCCGTCGAGGAGCACCTCGCCGCGCGACGCCGGCAAGAGCCCGGCCACCGCCTTCAGGATGGTCGATTTCCCGCATCCCGACGGCCCGAGAAACACCACGATTTCGCCAATCCCCGGTTTGTCGGCGATCTCGAAATCGACCCCGCGCACCGCCTCCACGTCCTTCCCGTCGCGCCCGCGATAGGTGACGTGGAGATCGCGCACCGCCAGCTTCGGCAGCGCGGCGCTCACTGCTGCTCCTCCTTCCAGGCGAAGAAGGCGTGATTGCCGAATCGGATCAGCGCGTCGGTGGAGATCCCGATCACGCCGATCACCAGGATCCCCGCGAACACCTGTTCGGTCTTCTGGTGGTCGCCCGCGAATTGAATCAGGTAACCAAGCCCCTTCTGGGTATTCACGAACTCGGCGAGGATCACGTAGGTCCAGGAGATGGCGTTCATCACCCGGAACGAGTCGAAGATGTCGGGCAGCGCCGCCGGCAACAACACGGTTCGGATCACCTGTCCGCGCGTCGCCCCGAGGGTGAGCGCCGTCTGCACCAGCTCGTCGGGCACGGCGCGGATGGCGCTCACCACCACCGGCAGGAGATAGACGAACACGCCGAGGAAGAGGAACGCGATCTTCTGTCCCTCGTAGATCCCGAACCAATAGATGAACATCGGGATGAAGGCCGAAATCGGCATGTAGCGAAGCGGCGCCATGATCGGGTCGAGCAGCCGGTTGAACGGCTCGTATGCGCCCATCAGGATCCCGAGCGGGATGGCCACCAGCGCGGCGAGCGTGAACGACGCGACGATGCGCAGCGAGGACCAGCCAATGCTCTGGAGGAGATAGCTGGCCCCGATGTGGCACTGCATCTGGCCCGCGGCGTCGGACGCGCATTGGTCCATCCAGAAGAGGTCGCGCAGCCCGCGCAGCACCGCCAGCGGCGAGACGAGGAACGGAGGCTTGATGAGCGGGTGGGCGCCCGCGGTGAGCGCGATCCACGCCAAAAACAACACCACCGGAAGGGCCAGCGCAAAAGGCCATTGCGCCCGCTCCGGGAGCGGCCGCCGCAGCGCCCACAACGACTCGTGGCGCCGCGGCGGACCCGCCGCCTTTCCCTCGGATGCCGCCGGTTCTGGATCGCCGCTCAACGGATCATCTCAATTGACGTTCAAGACGACTTTGATGTCGGTGCGCCGGTTCTGCTGGCGCCCGGCCTCGGTGTCGTTCGGCGCCACCGGATCGGCCGAGCCCTTGCCGATGGTCTGGAAGCGCGGATCGGGGATCTGGAAGTGGTCGACGAGGTACTTCCGCACGGCGTCGGCGCGCTTCTGCGAGAGGCTCTTGTTGAGCTTTTCGGAGCCCTTCGAATCCGTGTTTCCCTCGACCCGCAGGTAGGTATTTCCGAACGCGGTCATCATGTCGCCCAGCGAGTCGAGCGTGAAGTAGGAGCCGTGCATGATCTCGTCGCTGCCGGGCGTGAAATAGATGGTCAGCTGCTTGTTCACGATGGCGTGCTTCTTCGCCTCGGCGGCGGCCACGGCGGGCTTCTTCGGATCGAACTTGAACGTCTCGACCACCTTCTGTCCCTGGTAGTCCTTGGCCAGCGCGGCGACGAAGCGCGAATCGAGATAATCCTTGGCGTCGACGACCTTGGTGATCACTCCCTCCTTGCGCCACACGATGAAGGCGGTGTCGAAGAGGGTGCCAAACTGCGGCTTTCCGCCGGTGAGCCCGAAGAACAGCGCGTTGTCGGCGAACGGCGTCAGCTTCAATCCCGACAGCATTCCCGAGACGTCGTCGGGGGCGAGCTTGAGCGCCTTGGCGACGATGTCGTAGCTCTGGGCCGGGTCCTTGGCGATGAAGTCGATGCCGTCGAACCAGCCGTGGACGAAGGCCACCAGCGTCTCGGGGGCCTTGTCGATCACCTCCTGCCGCGCCACCAGGGTGTCGGCGATGACGTTGGTGGCGGCGTTGGTCGACACCAGCACGTGCGCCTCGTCGCCGCGCGCCTTCACGGCGAGCGACAGGTCGGGCTCCCAGGTGACGGCGGCGTCCACCTTCTTGGCCTTGAATGCGGCGGCGGCCTGCGGCGCCTCCTTGGTGAAGACGAGCTTCTTTTCGATCTCGATCTTGTCCTCGGCCGAGAGGCCCGACTGCGAGAGCATGTAGAGGAGCAGCCAGTGCGAGGGGGTGAATTGCGTGGTGGCGATCGTCTTGCCCTTCAGGTCCTCGATCGAGTTGATCCCCGCGAGCGACACGATGCCGTCGCCGCCGCGCGACCAGTCCTCCTGGATGATCGCCTTGGCGGGGACGCCCTGCTCGGCCAGCCGCGAGGCCTCGTTGGCCCACGAATCGACGGTGTCCCACATGATGTCGATGTCGCCCTTCAGGAACGCGGCGAGCTTGACGGCCGGGTCCTCGAAGATCTTGAAGTCCACGTCGAGGCCGTATTTCTCCTTGAAGATCGACGCCGGGTTGCCGCCCTCCATTCCCAGGTTGGCGACGATGCCGGGGGCATGGCCGGCCCAGGTGTTGATGCCGACGATCAGCTTGCGGCCGAGCTTTCCCTGGCCAATGTTGGCGGCCGCACCGGCGACGGCGACCGGCGCCTTGCGGTCGGGATCGGGGGTGTTCCCGAGGTTGGCGAAATCCTCTTTGCCCAGCTTGCCGGCGGGGCGGCTGGATGTGGGCGCGGCGCCGCCGTCGGTGGCGGCGGCCATCTGCACCGCCTGCTCGTGCGGCACGAGATAGAACTTCCAGCCGAGCACGCCGACGACGCCGAGGATGACCAGGGCGATGAAGAACTTGGAAAAACCGGTGAGTTTCATTTTGGTCCTCTTGTCGAATTCGGAATGTGGAGCCAGCTTGCAGGGTCGTGGCTGGCGCGCGCAGCAGGGGCCGCGCGTGCCTCAGACAGTCCTCGCCACCGACCGTTCTTTCTCAGACCGCGTTGGTGCGTGCTGCGGAACTCGGCCCGCGCGGCCCCTGCTGCGCACGCCGACGGGGCGTGGGTGGAACCGACGCGACGGCCTGTCGGTGCGTGGGTGGAACCGACGCGACCGGCAGAGCGATGGGAGGTCGAGGGGCAATGGTTGATTTTCCATCGAGGAAAAATCACATTGTCTTCAGGCCGGCCTTCTTTGCGGCGGCGGCGGCCTTCAGCTCGGCGAGCTGGGATTTGGCGGTCACGTCGCCCGACTGGGCGCGGAGGGACTTCAGGCGCTCGTCGAGATCGCTCGACTTCAGCTCGGCGCCGAGGTTGGCCTGGGCGATGGTGTTCTTGATGTGCTCGCGCACGTTGTCGAGCGCCTTCACCTCGGCGTCGACGGAGAGGCCGTCGAGCTGCTCCTGGATCTTCACGCGTGCCTGGGCGCTGGCCATCTTGGCGAGCATGTTGTCACGCTCGGCCTTGAGCTTCTTGATCTCATTTTGCACCGCCATGAGCGAGGTCTTGGCGGCCTCGGCGTCCTTGCCCGCGGCGTCGAGGTCGGCCCTCAGATCGGCGACCTCCTTCTCCAGGATGTTCTTCTTCTGGATCAGCACGACCGAGAGGTCGTCCTGATTGGTCTCGACGGCGGTGCCGAGGTCGGCGGTGATCTGCGCCAGCTCCTTCTGCTGGGAGTCGAGGCGCGCCGAGATGTCCTCGCGCCGCCGGATGATCGCCGCGGTCGCCTTCTTGAGCGCCGAATACTTCTCGATCATGGAGTTGATCGCGTTCTCGTAGGCGATCTCCGGGTGCTCCTTTTCCACGTCGGAGATCCACAGGCTCACGAACCCCTTCCAGAGGTTTCCAAGCCTACTGAAGAAGCCTGCATCGGACATCGATCTCTCCTTTTGTTGAGCCGTTACTTCGCCGGCGCCGCCGTGGGCTCGTGGAGCTTCGGCGACTCGCGGACCACCCGCGACACCGCCTCCTGCCCGAAGAACTCCAGCACCTCCTGCACCCGCAGCTTCTCCCCATTGCAGGCGTTGGTCAGCTCGTACTGCAGCTTGACCGCCTGCTCCATGGCCTCCTTGACGCGAGCCATCTCCTGCTCGAGCTGCGCGACGCGGGCGTTGCCCTCGGCGAGCACCGCCTGGGCGTCCTGCTGCCCTTTTTCGATGTAGGCCTGCAGCGCCTGGATCTCGCCCGCGCCGGCCTCGATGATCTGGTCCACCGGGTAGCCAAACGCCTTCAGCGAGGCCTCGACGATCTGGCGCCTCACCTCCTTGGGCGTCTCGGCGGGGAGCGTGCCGAGCAGGCCACGGGCCTTGTCGATGCGGCCCTGCTCGGCGTCGTCAATCCCGGCGGCGCGGTAGACCGCCGGGAACTCGATCGGCGCCCCGGGCTGCGCGGGCATCGGCACGTCCTGCTTGAGCTGGACCGGGCTCGGCGGCGCGTCGGGCGGCGCGTCGGCGGCGTACTTCTCGATGAGGTCGTCTGCGCTCGAATCGGCCGTGGGCGTGGCGTGCCCGTCGTCATCGCGGACGACGAACCAGCCGAGCACGGTGCTGCCCCAGGTCTTCTTCTCGCTCACGATGCCTCCTCGCGCGCGGGAGACTATCGCACGGTGGTGCGGCGGACAAGCGAGGCGGCGGCCCGTCGCCGGTCAACGCCCTCCGCAATAGCGGACGTCGCCGCGCGCGACGCGGTAGAAGCGCTTGAAGACCGTGTAGCCGGAGTGGTTGTCGCCGGGGAGCGGGGCACAATCGGCCTCGGCGGCGCGCAGCGCGGGCGGGCCGAACCAGGCGGCGGCGCCCGCCCGCGGGTAGCGGGTCTGGTACCAGGCCACCTGCGCGACCGCCTGCGCCGCGCCGAGCGCGATCACCGCCAGCGCGACGGCCCGCCGCGCGCGACGCCCCTCGACGAAGCGCCAGGCGGCGACCGCCCCGAACAGCGCCAGCGTCCACAGCGGCACGAGCGCCACGTTGGT
>JAJXSP010000332.1 GCA_021784515.1 Myxococcales bacterium
GCGCCGCCGGCGCTGGGGCCGCCCGAGCTCGCGCGTCCGTGCGCGATCCCCGTCGAGACGGCCGGCGCGGGCGTGCGCTGTCTCGACGCGGACGAGGCGGCGCGGCGCGGGCTCGCCTCCGGCGACCGGATCGACGAGCGGCGCGCGATCGGTCGCATGGCGCCCTCGCGGCTCGAGGCCCTCGGCGCGCGCGTCGACGTGAACCGCGCCTCCCCCGAGGAGCTGGCCTCACTGCCGGGGATCGGTCCGAAGCTCGCCGCGCGGATCATCGCCCGGCGCCCCTTCGAGTCGCTCGCCGCCGTCGGTGACATACCGGGCATCGGCCCGCACCGCCTTCACACGATCGCATCGCGCGTGGCAGTCGGCGCCGTCGGAGCGGGTATCGAACCTGCACGACCCATCGGCGAAAAGGAGGTCACGCGATGAGACACCTGCTCTCCGTTACCGCCGTCGTCCTCGGGTTCGCGCTGCCGGCCGTGGCCCAGGAGCCAAACCCGCTTCTCCAGCACCACCAGCTCGCCGTCGGTACGGGCGTGCTCGGGTACTTCTCGGGCGGCGCGCCTGGCACCGGCGGCACGTGGGACGTGCGCTACGCCTACACGCCCATCCCGTTCGTCTCCGTCGAGGCCGGCTACGTCGGCGCCGCCAGCGAGGCCGCCTTCGCCGGCAGCACGGTGGTCACCATCCTCGAGGGTGACGGCCGCTTCAACCCGCTGCCCGGCGCGCGGCTGTCCCCGTACGCCCTCGTCGGCGTTGGCTGGGGCGCGTTCTCCGGCACCGAGACCCACAGCGACAACGGCACGGTCGTCGTTCCGTTCGGCGTCGGCGCCGACTACGCGCTGAACGACCGCTGGGGCGTGGGCGGCCGCTTCACCTACCGCCTCACCGCCAACGACCACATCGGCGACAACCAGGTCAGCGCCGACAACTGGCAGATGGTCGCCCGCCTCGCCGCGCAGTTCTGAGACCCCGAACGGTTTGGATGCCGTCGCAGCAGGGCATTCGAACCGTTCGGTGCTCGCCTTACAAGAACAGGTTCCTAGGCGGGCGAACGTCCCGCGAATCCAAGCGCGACCACGTACTGCTCGATCGACTCCTTGCGCGACCCCTCCGGCTTCACCGTTCGCACCTCGCGGAAGCTCCCGCGGGCGCGCTCGATGAGCGCCTTCCATCCCGGACCCTGGAACAGCTTGCCGACGAAGCGGCCGCCCGGAGCGAGGGTCTCCACGGCGATGTCCAGCGCCCGCTCGAACAGGCCCTCGCTCCGCGCCTGATCGATCGCGCGGATGCCGGTGGTGTCGGGGGCCATGTCCGAGAGCACCACGTCGAAGCCGCCGAGGTCGCCCGCCAACTCCGGGCCGGCCACGTCGAACACGCTCCCGACGACGATCCGAGCGCCGGGGATCGTCACGTCGAGCGGCGTGCGGTCGATGCCGACCAGCGCGCCCTTCGGCCCGACCGCCCGCGCCGCGTACTGCAGCCAGGAGCCGGGCCGACAACCGAGGTCGAGCACCCGAGCGCCCGGCCGCAGCAGGCGGAAGCGGCGATCGATCTCCTCGAGCTTGTACACCGAGCGCGCGGCGTAGGACTCCTGCCGCGCTCGCCGGTAGAACCGGTCGTGCCTTTTTTCGCGATCGCCGAGCTTGGACATTCCGGAAATGCAACGCCCCTCTCCCACGAGCGGGGAGAGGGGCGGAGGGATGATGCGTTACTTCTTCTTCGCGCTGGCGGCGGAGGCCTTCGACGCCTTCATCGGGTTCTTCGACTTCTCCTGCACCTCGCCCGTCCTCAGCTTCACCACGCCGGTCCTCTTCATGGCGTTCTTCACCACCACGTAGCCGTTCTTGCCGCCCGGCACCGAGCCGGCGATGAGGAGCACGTTGTCCTCGGGGATCACCCCGAGCAGCGTGAGGTTCTGGAGCGTCTTGCGCTCGGCGCCCATGTGGCCGGGCATGCGCTTGCCCTTGTGGACGCGGCCCGGCGTGAGGCGGCAGCCGATCGAGCCGCCGTGACGGAAGAACTCGTGCGTGCCGTGCGTGTTGCGGAAGCCCGGCATGCGGTGGCGCTTCATGACGCCCTGGAAGCCCTTGCCCTTCGACATGCCGATGACGTCGACGTAGGTGCCGGGCTTGAACACCGCGTCGAGCGGCACCGGCTTGCCCACCTCGTACTTGTCGAGGTCGGCGCCGGCGAGGCGCAGCTCGCGCACGAAGCGCTGCGGCGCGAGGTTGTTCTTGGCGAACACGCCGATCTCGGGCTTGTTGGCGAGGCGCAGCGGCTTCTCGCCGTAGCCGAGGCGGACCGCGGTGTAGCCGTCCTTCTCGACGGTGCGCTTGCCGATGACGACGTTCGGCCCGGCGTGGATCGCGGTGACGGCCTTGCGGTCGCCCTGCTCGGTGAACACCTGGGTCATGCCCAGCTTCTTGCCCAACAGCCCGGTGCGGAAGGCGCTCATGATCGTTTCAACTCCAACAGGGGGATTGCGGAAGCGCGATCTCTTATCCCTTCGCCCCCGCGATGTCAAGCGCCGTGCCGGGCCGAACCGGGCAGATTCCCGGATCGTTTCGATCGCTTGCGCCACCGACGCCGGCGGATCAGGGAAGGCGGAACGCGGCGCGCGTGGCGCTCACCGTGGCCGCCGCGCACTCCTCGACGGGGACGCCGCGCACCTGCGCCAGCTGCCGCAGCGTCTCCACGACGTACGCCGGCTCGTTGCGCTTGCC
The DNA here is from genome assembly GCA_021784515.1 of Myxococcales bacterium. Lineage (GTDB taxonomy): Bacteria > Myxococcota_A > Polyangia > Palsa-1104 > SHYY01 > SHYY01. Next base: position 2,724 of record JAJXSP010000332.1, read on the forward strand.
GCGGTAGGGGATCGGCGCGAGGTAGGGACAGTCGGTCTCGACGAGGATCCGGTCGGGCGGGGCGAAGGCGGCGGCGCGGCGGATCTCCTCGGCGCTCTTGAAGGTGAGGATCCCCGAAAAGGAGAGCCAGCAGCCGAGGTCGAGCCAGGCGCGCGCCTCGTCGAGGGTGCCGCTGAAGCAGTGCACCACCGCGCCGACGTCGCGGCCGTGCTCCTCGATGAAGATGGCGCGGGCGTCATCGTGGGCGTCGCGGATGTGGAGCGTGAGCGGCTTCTTCGCGGCGCGCGCCACGGCGATGAAGCGGCGGAAGGCGGCCTGCTGCTGCTCCGGCGTCGAGTGGTGGTAGTGGTAGTCGAGCCCGGTCTCGCCGAGGGCGACCACCTTCGGGTGCATCACCGCGAGGCGCTCGATCGCCGCGAGGTCGTCCTCGCTCATGCGGCCGACGTCGTGCGGGTGGATGCCGACCGCGGCGGAGGCGTCGGCGTTCGCCTCGGCGAGCGCCACCGCGTTGTCCACGTTGGCGAGCGAGCCGCCCGAGCCGACCACGACGAACCAGCCGACGCCGGCGGCGCGCGCGCGGGCCATCACCTCGTCGCGGTCGGCGAAGTCGGCCCGCTCGAGGTGGCAGTGCGAGTCGATCACGTTCATGCGCGCGGCTCCTTGTCCGGCGCGGCGAGCGCGTCGACGATCTCCAGGCGCCCCTCGAGGCGGCGGGCGAGGAGCACGTACAGCTCCGACTGCCGCTGGAAGCGGAAGCCGAAGCCGTGGCGCGTCGGCAGGAGGAGGTTTCGGCCCGGCTCGCCGCAGTCGAGGTACATCGCCTGCTCGGCCGGCACCGCGCGCACGCGGCGCAGCTCGTCCCAGCGCACGCGGAGCTTCTCGCGCCGCCCTTCGACCACGCGGTAGCCCTCGGCGCCGACGAGCAGCGCCGGCCGCCGGGCACGCGTGAGCGCCCACAGCGCGCCCACCGCGGCCGCGCCGCCGCCGAGCACCAGGTGGCCGGTGAGGGTGGGTGCGAGCGCCGCCCCGAGCAGCCCGAGCGCGACGGCGAGCGGCACCACGAAGCGCGTCGAGGCCCGCGGCTCGAAGCGCTGCTCCTCGAGGGGGAGCGGCTCGCTCACCGGACCTTCGTCCCCGGCGGGCAGTCGCGGTCGAGGGCGGAGAGCGCGAGGATCTGCTCCTCGCCGGCGGCCAGGATCATCCCCTCCGACACGATGCCGCCGATCTTCGCCGGCTTCAGGTTGGCGAGGAAGATCGCGCGCCGCCCGACGAGGGCCTCGGGGGCGTAGGCGGCGGCGATGCCGGCCACGACCTGCCGCATCTCGCCGCCGACGTCGACCGAGAGCTTGAGCAGCTTGTCCTTCTTCGGCACGCGCTCGGCGGCGACGATCTCGGCGACGCGGAGATCGAGCTTCGCGAAGTCGTCGAAGGTGACGGTCGGCTTCACCGGCGTCGTCGTTGCCGCTTGCGTCGCCGTTTGCGTCGCCGTTCCCGTCGCCGTCGCGGGCTTCGGCGTCCACCTCGCGAGCAGCTCCTTCTTCCGATCGTCGTCGATGCGCGGGAACAGCGGCGTCGCCTTCTCGACGTGGAACACCGCGCTCGTGCGCCGCTCGGGCCAGCACGGCGCCTCGGCGACGCCGAGCTGGCGCAGGATCGCCGCGGCCTTGTCGGGCATCACCGGCGAGACCCAGTGAGCGAGGATCCGGCAGGTCTCGAGCACCTCGCCGAGGATCGCCGCCTGGCTCTCGCGCGGCTGCTTCCACGGCGCCGCCTTGTCGATGTACGCGTTGGCCGCGCGCACGAGCGACCACACCGCCTCGAGCGCCTTCGACGGGGCGAAGCCGGCAAAGGCCTTCTCGTACTCTTGCTGCGCCGCAGCAAACGCGCTCGCCAGATCGATCGGCGCGGCCTCGGCGCGCTGGTAGCGGATCACGCCGTCGTCGGGGAAGTACTTCCACACCATCCCGAGCGTGCGGTTTAGCAGGTTGCCGAGGTCGTTCGCCAGCTCGGCGTTGTAGCGGGTGAGGAGCGACTCGTGCGAGAAGTCGCCGTCGGCGCCGAGCGGGACCTCGCGCAGCACGAAGTATCGGAAGGCGTCGACGCCCACCTTCGCGCCCACCACCGCGTCGAGGTCGGCCACGAGGCGGTTCGGGTCCACCACGTTGCCCGCGGTCTTCGACATCTTCTCGCCGTCGACCGTCCACCAGCCGTGGGCGATGATCTTCGACGGCGGGGGCAGCCCGGCGGCCATCAGGAACGCGGGCCAGTAGACGGCATGGAAGCGGGTGATCTCCTTGCCCATGAGGTGGACGACCTGAAGCTCGCCGCGCGCCATCGCGTCGCCGTCCCAGAAGCGCGCGAGCGACGGGTCGCGCCGCGTCGCCGAGTAGTAGTTGGTGAGCGCGTCGAGCCAGACGTAGATCACCTGGCGCGGGTCGCCCGGCACCGGGATCCCCCACTTGAAGGTGGCCCGCGAGACCGACAGGTCCTCGAGCCCGGCGTCGACGAAGGCGCGCACCTCGTTCATCCGAATCGCCGGCTCGACGAACGGCCGGCCGGTCTCGCGGAGCACGCGATCGTAGAACTCCTGCAGCGGCTTCTGCCACTGCGAGAGCTTGAAGAAGTAGTTCTCCTCTTCCACCCGCTCGACGGCGCGCTTGTGCACCGGACACTTGCCGTCGTCGAGCTCCTTGTCCGGATAGAACTGCTCGCAGGCGACGCAGTACCAGCCCTGGTAGGGGCGCAGCACGATCCACCCGCGCTCGACGAGGCGACGCCAGATGTCCTGCACCACCGCCTCGTGATCGGGATCGGTGGTGCGGATGAAGTCGTCGTTCGACATGCCGAGCGTGCGCCAGCAGGACTGGTAGGCGGCGGCGATGCCGTCGGCGTACTGCTTCGGCGTCTGCCCCTTGGACGCCGCCATGCGCTCGATCTTCTGGCCGTGATCGTCGGTGCCGGTGAGGAAGCGGCTGTCGTGGCCACGCAGGCGGTGGTAGCGCGCGAGCGTGTCGGCGACGACGGTCGTGTAGGCGTGCCCGAGGTGCGGCACGTCGGACACGTAGTAGATCGGCGTGGTGACGTAGATGCGCTCGCTCATGCGCGGGGAGTAGCGTGATTCGGATCGCAGGTCAACGCGGCCGATCGGAGGGCTGCCGAGACGGCGGGGAGTGACCCTCAGGCGTCGTCGGGCTCGGTTTCGTCGGCCCGGGCGCCGTCCTCGCGCGGGCGGCCCTGCGGCTGCGGCGGGTTCACCGGCTCCACGGACGCCGCGGGGAAGCTCTGCGAGCCGCCGCCCGCCTCGAAGGGGAAGCCCACGCGCACCGTGCGGCGCAGCACGTCGAGCTCGACGACGCGTCCCTCGCCGGCGGGCGTGCGCACGCGCTTGCCGACCTTGGGCAGCCCCTTCTTCAGCTCCTGGTAGAGCGGCTGCTCGTAGACCAGGCAGCACTTCAGGCGGCCGCACTGTCCGGTCACGCGCGCCGGGTTGAGCACGAGACCCTGGTCCTTCGCCATCTTGATCGAGACGGGCGCGAAGGCGGGCAGGAAGGTGGAGCAGCACAGCTCGCGGCCGCAATCGCCGATGCCGCCGACCATCTTCGCCTCGTCGCGGGCGCCCATCTGGCGCAGCTCGACGCGGGCGTGGAGGCGCAGGCCCAGCTCGCGGGCGAGGTCGCGGAAGTCCACCCGCTCCTCGGAGGCGAAGTAGAGGACCACCTTCGCGCCGGTGAGGCCGAGGTCGGCGCGGATGAGCTTCATCGGCAGGCGACGCTCGCGCAGCTTCTCGCGGGCGAGGAGGAACACCTCGCGCTCGCGCTTCGCCAGGCGCTCGCGGGCGCGCTCCTCGTCGGCGCCGGCGCGGCGGAGGATGCGGCGCAGCGGCTCCTCGACGGGGAGGCGGCGCGCGGCGACGGCGACGATGCCCTCGATCGGACCACGATCGCTCTCCACCACCACGCGCTCGCCGCGCGCGTAGTGCTCGCCGCCGGCGTCGTAGGGGTGGACCGTGCCGGCCTGGCGGAACTTCACCCCGGCCACGTTGGCGAGGCGGCCGCGCAGGGCCGGCGCCTCGGCGAGCTCCGCGAAGACGTCGTCGCCGTCGGGATCGCGCGGTGCGAGCGGCGCGTCGACGAGGTGAAGCTCGCCGTCACCCTCGGGAGGCGTGGGTGCCGCGGCGGCGCGCGGCGAGGCGGCGGCGACGCCCGCCGATGGCTGCTCCTCGACCGGGATGTCCCAGCCGGCGTCGATCGAGGCGCTCGGGCGCGCGATCGCCGGCGCGGCGGCCGCCTCGACCGGGAACGTGGTCGGCGTGAGATCGCGCGCCGGCTCCGTCGGGGCCCTGTCTCCCGGCGGCGTGGTGGGACGGCGGCGCTCCTGACGGGGACCCGATCGCCCGCCGTCGGCGCGCTGCGCGTCCTTCGGGGGCAGAGGGCCGCGCTGCGGGCGGTCGCCCTGCGGGCGGCGATCGGCCTCGGGGCGCGGGCGCTGGTGGCGGCGATCGGCCTCGGGGCGCGGGCGC
>JAJXSP010000008.1 GCA_021784515.1 Myxococcales bacterium
GCCTGCGCGGCCGCGGCGAGCCCGAGGAGGCGCCGCGCCCGCCACGCCGCGACCAGCCCCGCCGAGGCGAGCGCGAGCGCGGCTCCCGTCGCCCACGCCGGCAGCGCGAGCGCTTCCCGTGCCCCGATGCCGGCGGCGAAGGCGACCGCGATGACGACGAGCGGCGGCACTTTGTTGATTTCCTCCTTCGGATGTCCGACCGCTCCCAAGCCCCGCCTTCGGCGCGCGGTCGGACGGCGCAAGTTATCGGCGGGCGACCGCGCGGGTTGCGTGCGAACCGCCGAAATTGAACGGCGGCCGCGGCACGCATACAATGGTGGGCCGTGCCCGAGCCGTTCCAGCCGGTCCAGTTCGGCAACTACCTGCTCGTCTCCCAGCTTGGGCGAGGCGGGATGGCCGAGGTGTACAAGGCGCGCGCCGCCGGCGTGCAGGGGTTCCAGAAGACCCTCTGCATCAAGCGGATCCTGCGCCAGCACACCGAGGACAAGCACTTCCTCGAGATGTTCATCAACGAGGCGAAGATCTCCGCGCGCCTCTCGCACCCGAACATCGTCCAGGTCTACGAGCTCGACACCGTCGACGGCGAGTTCTACATGGCGATGGAGTTCGTGCACGGGCGCGACCTCCTCGCCATCATGCGCACCGTCGCGCCGTCGGGGCCGCCGCCGGTGGGCTTCGCCGCCTACGTGGCGCGCGAGATGTGCCGCGCCCTCGCCCACGCGCACGACTTCCGCGACGAGCGCGGCGTCCCGTCACCGATCGTCCACCGCGACGTGTCGCCGCAGAACGTGATGATCAGCTACGAGGGGATCGTCAAGCTGGTCGACTTCGGCATCGCCAAGGCGGCGCAGGCGGCGGGGATGGAGGAGACGCGGACCGGCGCGCTGAAGGGCAAGTTCGCCTACATGGCGCCCGAGCAGCTCGACGGGGCGAAGGCGTCGCCGCAGAGCGACGTGTTCGCCGTCGGCGTGACGCTGTTCGAGATGTTGACGGCGAAGCGCCTGTTCAAGGGCTCGACCGACTACGACACGCTGGTGCGCGTGAAGTCGCAGGCGATCGAGCCGCCGTCGGTGGCGAACCCGCTCGTGCCGCCGGAGCTGGACCACGTCGTGATGCAGGCGCTCGAGCGCGACGCGAGCAGGCGCTACCAGCGCGCCTCGCAGATGGCGCGCGATCTCGAGCTGGTGTGCGCGCAGCTGGGCTTCACCTCCGAGGACATGAAGGAGTTCATGCTCGGCACCTTCCCGAACCGCGAGGAGGTGCCCGACGGGATCGTCGCGCTGCCCGCGCCGGGATCGCTGAGCGCGATGAACGCGATGATGGCGGGCGGAGCCACCACGAACGGCAAGCGCAAGCTCGAGCCGTCGGTCGGGCCGACGAGCGTCACGCCGTCGCGGGTGAAGGCGGTCGCGCCGCGGAGCCGCGCCGGACTGTACGTGGCGATCGTGGGCGCGGGCATGGTGGTGCTCGTCGGCGCGGTGGCCGCGGTGCGCCTCGGCGGCGGTCACGAGCTGCACGCGCCGCCTCCGCCCATGACGACGGTGCCCGTGGCCGCGCCCGCACCGGCCCCCGTCGGTGAGCAGGTCGAAGTGGCGTCGAACCCCGCCGGCGCCGAGGTGCTCGATGGGCCGAAGGTGCTCGGTACGACGCCGATGACGGTGAAGCTCACCGAGGCGCGGCCGACGCTGACGGTGCGCCTGGACAAGTCGGGCTTCGAGGAGCTGGTCTACACGCTCTCGTCGAACGACGCCCCGTCGGTGACGCTCAAGCTCACCGCGAAGAAGGGCCACCACTCCTCCGCCGCGTCCTCCCCCGCGAAGCAGGCCCCCGCCGTCGAGGCGCCGCGGCCGCCGCAGGTGAAGTCGTTCGATGACGTGGAGTCGAACGGACCGAAGGTGAAGACGATCGACGAGTAGCGCCGGCGCGCTGGTGCCGGCGCCCGCTAGAAGTGCACGGCGAAGTTCAGGTCGACGGTGAGCATGCCGACGTAGGTGTTCGTCCCGTCCAAGTTGTTGGTGGCGAGCCAGACGCCGCGATAGAGGACGCGGGTGCCGAAGCTGAGGTTGCGGTCGAGCCAGATGTCGATGCCGCCGCCCGCGTCGAAGCCGCCGCCGCTGGTGTCGGCGACGAAGGCGTTCCGTCCGAGCCACGCCGCCGAGCCGCCGCCCTGGATGTAGGGCACGATCGGCGTCCCCGTCGGGATGTGCAGGCGGAGGTCGGCGCCGAACATCTGCAGCACGAGGAAGCTGGAGTTGCACACCGGGAACGACGCCAGGTCGGTGCAGCCGAGGGCCGGTGGGTTGAAGCTCGACGTGTAGGAGACCTCGAGCGCGATCACCGGGCCGATGTCGAGGCCGCCCCAGGCCGAGAAGCCGCCACCGACGTCGGTGTACTTCAGGCCGTTCGATTGCCCGAGCGAGAAGGCGCCGAGGCCGGATACGCCGAGGAAGCCGCGCACCGGGCGTTCATCGTACGGATCGAAGTCGCTCGACGACGGTGCGCGCGCCACCGAGGGCGTGGGATCGAAGTTGGTGTCGGGCGACGGCTGCGGCGCGGCCCACGCGGTCGTGGCGAGCGACGCGAGCGCCAACGAGAAACGAGCGTGCGGGATCCTCCTCAAGGTCGAACCTCCCTTTCCGCGGCGTGAGCGCCGAACCACCGGCACGCGCGCGCCCGATGCCGCGCGGCATCGGCGCCGTCGAGCGAGCCGGTCTGCGACGGGACTTCGTGCAAGCCGGTGACCATCCGAGTCGCCGTCGGGGGGCTCGCTCCGCAGCCGCCGAAATGGGAAGGGCGTGACCTTTCTGCACGGAGCGCGTTTCTCGATCTCTCCCTCCGCGCGGCCGCCTCCTGGAACGCGCGGCGCCCGCCGCGGATGGACCGAGCCGGCGATCGGCTACACTGCGCGCGCGCGACGCTCGACCCGCGCGAAGCGCGGTGCGGGAAGCGAACGAAGGTCGAGCTGGTTTCGAAGCGGACCGAGATGACGCTCGACCCGCGCGAAGCGCGGTGCGCGAAGCGAACAAGGGGCGAGCTGATTTCGAAGCGGAGCGAGATGGAGGAGAGCGAGTTCCGAGGGACGGGGCGCTTCGAGGTGCGCCGCAAGCTGGGCGCCGGAGGCATGGGCGTCGTCTACGAGGCGTTCGATCGCGAACGGCAGACGCTGGTCGCACTGAAGACGCTGAAGACCTGGACCGCCGACGCGGTGCTCCGCTTCAAGGACGAGTTCCGCGCGCTCCAGGATCTCCGCCACCCGAACCTGGTCAGCCTCGGCGAGCTGTTCGAGGAGGGCGGGCAGTGGTTCTTCACCATGGAGTTGATCGAGGGCGGCGTGCCGTTCCTCTCCTTTGTTCGGCCCGCGACGGTCGACGACGATTCCGACTCCGACGTGCTCGCGGCGGGAGACTCGCACCCGACGGTGCGGAGCGGCCAGCCGCCGCAGCAGCAGCCCGCGCACGCCCATCCGTCGGTCGGCCTCGACGACGCGCGCCTCCGCGACGCGCTCGGGCAGCTCGCGCACGGGCTCTCGGCGATCCACGGCGCGCACAAGGTCCACCGCGACATCAAGCCGTCGAACATCCTCGTCACGCCGAAGGGGCGCGTGGTGGTGCTCGACTTCGGCGTGGTCACCGACGCCGCGGGGCACGGCCTGTGGCGCGACGACCACCTCGTCGGCACGGTCTCGTACATGGCGCCCGAGCAGGCCGGCGGGCGCCCCGTCGGGCCCGAGGCGGACTGGTACTCCGTCGGCGTCGTGCTCTACCAGGCGCTGACGCAGCGGCTGCCGTTTTCCGGCTCGCCCGAGAACGTGCTGCGCATCAAGCAGTCGCAGGAGCCGGCGCCTCCGCAGCGCGTGGCGCCCGAGGCCCCGCCCGATCTCGCGCGGCTGTGCGTCGAGCTTTTGCGCCTCGATCCGGGGCTGCGTCCGACGGCGCGCGAGGTGCTCCGCAGGCTCGGCGCCGACGGGGACGGCGCGTCGCTCGCGCGGCCGGCGGGCGGGCGCTTCATCGGGCGCAAGGGCGAGCTCGCGGCGCTGCGCAAGGCCTACGCGGAGTCGCTCGTCGGCAAGCCGCTGACCGTGATCGTCGGCGTCGGGTCGGGCGTCGGCAAGAGCGCGCTCCTGCGCCGCTTCACCGAGAGCGCGCTCGGCGAAGTGGAGGGCGCGGTGGTGTTCGCCGGCCGCTGCCACGAGCGCGAGTCGGTGCCCTACAAGGCGGTGGACGGGATCATCGACTCGCTGTCGCGCTACCTCACCTCGCTGTCCGAGGCGGAGGCGGAGCTGCTGCTGCCCGTCGAGGCGGGGCTGATCGGGCAGGTGTTCCCGGTGATGCGGCGCGTGGCCGCGGTGGCGCAGGCGAAGCGTCCACTGGCCGAGCTGTTCGATCCGCAGGGCATGCGCACGCGCCTCTTCGGAGCGCTGCGCGAGCTGCTCGTCACCATCGCGATGCGCTGCCCGGTGGTGCTGCTGATCGACGACCTGCAGTGGGCCGACGCCGACTCGCTGGCGCTGCTCGCCGGCGTGATGCGCCCGCCGCGCGCGCCGTCGCTGCTGCTGGTGGCGACGGTGCGCGATCCGGGGCAGCACGCGCTGACCGGGAGCGGCCGCGCGCGGGCCGAGCTGCGCGGCGCTGCCGGGCGAGGTGCGCGAGCTGGCGATCGGCGCGCTGCCGCCCGACGACGCGCGTGCGCTCATCGATCTCCGGCTGCGCGAGAGCGGCGCGAGCGCGGCCGCGGCGCCGGCGATCGCGCGCGAGGCGGGCGGCCACCCGCTGTTCATCGACGAGCTGGTGCGCTGCAAGCTGCTCCTGGGAGAGGAGGTCGGGGCGGTGCGGCTCGAGGAGGCGCTGTGGACGCGCATCGCGCTCCTCGATGAGATGGATCGCGCGCTCCTCGAGCTGGTGGCGGTCGGTGGCGCGCCGCTGCCGCAGGAGTCGGTGGCGCACGCCGCGGGCGTGCCGCTCGGCGCGTTCATCGAGCAGGTGGGGAGGCTGCGCTCGGCGAACCTCGCGAAGACGCACGGCGTGCGGCGCGGCGATCCCGTCGAGCCCTATCACGACCGCGTCCGCGAGGCGGTGCTCGCCCACCTCTCCGACGAGGATCGTGCACGCTGCCACCGTCGGCTCGCGCTCGCGCTCGAGGCCAGCGCGACCGGCGTCGGCGCCGATCCCGAGGCGCTCGCCGCGCACTGGGAGGGCGCAGGCGATCGCTCGAAGGCCGCGAGCTACTCGCGCCGCGCCGCCGACGAGGCCGCCGCCGCGCTGGCGTTCGATCGCGCCGCGCGCCTCTACCGCCGTTCGCTCACGCTGCGTCCACCGGCGGCGCCCACCGAGGAGGCGCGCCTGCGCACGCAGCTCGGCGACGCGCTCGCCAACGCGGGCCGCGGGCGCGAGGCGGCCGAGGCGTACCTCGGCGCGGTGGCGCTCTCGTCGGGTGACGACGTGCTCCACCTGCACCGGCGCGCGGCCGACCAGCTCCTCCGGAGCGGTCACATCGACGAGGGCGTGGCGACGCTGCGCACCGTGCTCGGCGCCGTCGGTGCGCGGCTGCCCGAGTCGCCCCGGGGCGCGCTGGCCTCGTTGTTGTGGAGCCGCGCGCGACTCCGCCTGCGCGGCCTCGGCTTCCGCGAGCGCGCCGCCGCCGACGTGCCGCCCGCCGAGCTCTTGCGCATCGACGTCTACTGGTCGGTGCAGGAGGGTTTCGCGATCGCCGACACGATCCGCGGCGCGGACTTCCAGACGCGCGGTCTCCTCGCGGCGCTCGAGGCGGGCGAGCCATACCGCATCGCGCGCGCGCTCGGCGCCGAGGCCGCCTACTCCGCCTCCGCCGGCGGCGAGGCGCGCGAGCGCACCGCGCGATTGCTCGCCGAGGCCGACGCGCTGGCGCAGCGGATCGAGCACCCGCACGCGCTCGGCGTGGTGGCGGCGGCCGCCGGGCTGGCGGCGTTCCTCGAGGGGCGCTGGCGTGACGCGGCCGCGCACATGGCGCGCGCCGAGGAGATCTTCCCGCGCTGCACCGACGTCGCGTGGGAGATGCACACCGCCCACCTCTACGGCCTCATCGCGCGCTTCTACCTCGGCGAGCTGGAGGATCTCTCGCGCCTCCACGCGGCCCGCCTGCGCGAGGCCGAGGAGCGCGGCAACCTCTACGCTGCCACCACGCTGCGCACCGCGCTGCCGCAGGTGGCGTGGCTGGTCGCAGACCAGGCGGACGTGGCGCGGCGCCAGCTGGCGGTGGCGGCGCGCGACTGGTCGCGCCAGGGCTTCCACCTCCAGCACTACTGGACGCTGCTCGCCGCCGGCCACGTCGATCTCTACACGGGCGCCAACGCCTCGGCCCACGCGCGAGTGCGCGACCAGTGGCCCGCGCTCGACGGCTCGCTGCTCCTCCGGATCCAGGTCGTGCGCGTGGAGGCGCTGTGGCTGCGCGCGCGCTCCGCCATCGCCTTCGCCGCGGAGACAAAGGGCGGCGAGCGCGCGCGCCTCCTCGCCCTTGCGGAGCGCGACGCCGCGGCGATCGCCGGCGAGCGCATGCCGTGGTCGGATCCGATCGCCGCGCTGCTGCAGGCGGCGATCGCGCACGGGCGCGGCGACGACGACGGTGCGGCGGCGCGGCTCGCCTTTGCGGCCACCGGCTTTCAGCGTGCCGACATGGCCCTGCTCGCGCACGCGGCGCGCTGGGCGCGGGCGCGCGTCGTCGGGGGCGCGGAGGGGCACGCGCTGGCGGAGCAGGCCGCGCGTTGGCTCACGGCGAACAAGGTGGCGAGCCCGGCGCAGCTGTGCGCGATGCTCGCTCCCGGCTTCGGTGCTGCATAGCAGCACGACGGTTGCTGCGAAATCTCCGACGGCGGGAGAAGACCGACGCTGCACTGCAGCACCTCGGCGCGGAGCGCGCTGCGCCGACTCCGATCGGCTTCGCTGCGGCGCTGCTCGACGAGAAAACCGTCGCGCGCACGTCTTCGTTTTGTTGACACGTGCGATCGCCGGTGTACAGAATCGCCCCGCACCTCGTCACTCTCGACGAGAAACCTGAAAGGGGAAACATGGCCGCGAAGAAGACAGCGGGAAGTCGTGTCACCAAAGGAAGCGCGAAGAAGAAGGCCCCGGCGAAGAAGGCCCCGGCGAAGAAGAAGCCGGCGGCGAAGAAGCCGGCGGCGAAGAAGGCGGCGGGAAATCGTGTCGCCAAAGGAAGCGCGAAGAAGGCGGCGGGAAATCGTGTCGCCAAAGGAAGCGCGAAGAAGGCCGTGAAGAAGCCGGCGGCGAAGAAGCCGGCGGCGAAGAAGGCGCCTGCGAAGAAGAAGGCCCCGACGAAGAAGATGCCCGCGCCGGCCGCTCCGGCCGCCGAGTAGGTTCGGTTTCTCGTCGGCGCTGAGGCGCCGTCGCCGGCCCGTCCCCGGCAGCGCCACCGCGGCATGATCGCCGCCGCGGCGCTGCGGGCGGCGCCCGGCGACGCGCCGCCTCCGGTGGTGGGGTAGACTTCCGCGCCATGTCCCTCATCACCGTCGAGTCGCTATTGAAGGAGCGGCACCTCCGTCCGGAGGAGGCGCCGCGCGTCGAGGAGCTGTGGGCGGAGATCCGCCGGCTCAAGAAGGAACGCAACGCCTTCGTCCCCGCGCACAACTACCAGGTGCCGGAGGTGCAGGCCGTCGCGGACTATCTCGGCGACTCCTTCGAGCTGGCGGTGAAGTCGCGCGGCATCGACTCGGCGTTCGTGGTGTTTTGCGGCGTGCGGTTCATGGCCGAGGGCTGCTACACGCTGGCGCCCGAGCGGCCGGTGTACGTCCCGAGCCTGGACGCGCTCTGCTCGCTCGCCGAGGTGGACGAGGACGACGTCCTCGAGCGGCAGGAGTTCCTGCGCGCGCTCGGACGTGACTTCGCGACGCTGACGTACGTGAACACGTACGCCGCGGTGAAGGCGCTGTCCGATTCGTGCTGCACCAGCTCGAACGCGGCGACGATCGCCGAGCGCCTGGGCAAGCCGGACATCCTCTTCGTGCCGGATCAGAACCTGGCCTATCAGGTGGCGATCAAGACGAAGCGGATGTACCTGCCGCCGCCCGATCCGCACGCCTTCCATCCGAAGGAGTATCGCGAGATGGTCGAGCCGCTGATCCGGGAGGGTGAGCGGCAGGGCCTCGTCGGCAACGTGTTCGCGTGGGAGGGTGCCTGCCACGTGCACCACCAGATGACCGAGGCCGACATCGAGTCGATCCGCCGGCAGGATCCCGAGGCGGCGATCGTCGTGCACGGCGAGGTCAAGCCGTCGCTGCAGCGGCTCGCCGACGCGGTGCTCTCGACGGCGCAGATGATCAAGTACGTCGCGGCGCACCCCGAGCGGAAGAAGTTCGCCATCCTCACCGAGTGCGGCCTGATCGTGCGGATGGAGCTCGAGCACCCCGAGAAGCAGTTCTACAAGAGCTGTCGCCTCTGCCAGTACATGAAGGCGAACACCCTCGAGAACCTCCTCGAGACGCTGCGCGACCGGCCGCCGGAGCGGCTGGTGACGGTGCCCGAGGAGGTGCGCGTCGGCGCGCAGCAGGCGATGCAACGGATGATCGATCTGGCGAGCTAGAACGGACGAGGTCGCTAGACGAGGAAGCTAGAAGAGGGACGCGTCCTTTGTTTCTTCGCCCCGACTCCCTCGCGTAGCATCTGGCTCAGCCGCCAGCGAAGAAGCGAAGGACCGTCCCCCCAGCGTGTGGAAGACGTTCGAGACGTCGGAAAGACGCATCGCGAGTTCGCGTATTCTCCATCCATGCGCTCGCCGCTCACGCTCACGCTCACTCTCGCGCTCGCGGGGAGCGCGCGCGCCGACACCGCCGGCGGGCCAGACGTGAGCGCGCACGACCCGCGCGCCGCCTCGACGTACGAGTGCAAGGCGACCGCGCTGCACAAGAAGTCCTGCGACGGCGGCAGCGCCTCGGGCTGCCGCGACTGGGGCTTCGACTTCGCGCACGCGAAGTGCGTCGCGAAGAACGACCGCAAGGCCGTGCAGCTGTACCGCCGCTCGTGCGACGGCGGCTACGGCGGCGGCTGCGCCAGCCTCGCCTGGATGATCGAGCAGGGGCGCGGCGCCGCGAAGGACGAGCGCGAGGGCGCGCGCCTCTATCAGAAGGGCTGCGACCTCGGCGACAAGGACGGCTGCACCGACCTCGGCGTCACCTACGAGAGCGGCAAGGTCTTCCCGAACGACCTCGCGCGCGCCGCCGAGCTGTACCGCAAGGCGTGCGACCTCGGTGGCGGCGAGGGCTGCCGCCGCCTCGGGTACATGTACGCGCACGGCCAGTCGGTGCCGCAGGACGACCACCGTGCCGTCGAGCTCTACCAGAAGGCGTGCGAGACCGGCTTCGCCGGCGGCTGCTCGAGCCTCGCCTGGATGTGCGAGATGGGCCGCGGCACGCCCGTCGACGTGAGCCGCGCGGCCGGGCTCTACCAGCGCGGCTGCGACGGCGACGACAACGAGGCGTGCAACAACCTCGGGCTGATGGCGCGCGACGGCCGCGGCGTCGCCCCCGACCGGATGCGCGCCCGCAAGCTCTTCCAGAAGGCCTGCGACGGCGGCGACGCCGACGGCTGCACGAACCTGGCGAACCTGCTCAAGTAGAGTGCGCTCGTGGTAGGGTAACGTCCGGTTTGTCGGCGATGTGGCGTGCCTTCTCGATTCTCCTGCTCCTCGGCATCTGTGCATCTCCCGCTTTCGGGGAAAAGCCTCGTTGCCGCCTCGAGCGGATCGACGCCGAGGCGCTCAAGGACGATCGCCTGCGCGTCTACGCCAGCGTCGTCGAGCTGGAGGGGCAGGTCGTCGACGGGGTGGCGCCCGGCGAGTTCGTGCTCCGCGTCGACGGCAAGAGCGCCGGCCGCGCCGAGAAGGTGAACTCCTTCTCGCAGGCGCACGAGGAGGTGGACGTCGCGCTCGTCGTCGAGACCGCGGCGCAATACAACAAGGTGCTCGACCAGGTGAAGGACGCGCTCCGCGACTTCCTCACCGACCAGCCGGCGACGATGAAGGTGAGCCTGATCGCCTTCGGCTCCGACGTGGACCCGCGGACGCCGACCTTCATCGGCGCGCCGATGATGTCGGGCCAGGTGGACGACCTCTCGCCCGACGACGACTCCGTCGAGGTGAAGATGGTGGACGCGGTGTACGACGCGATCCGCCGCCTGCGCGCGCTGGAGCCGCAAAAGGGCGAGCGCCGCACCGCGCCGCGCCGCCTGATCGTGCTCGTCTCCGACGGGCTGAACGTGAAGATGGACCGCGCCACCTTCAAGAAGCTGGGCGACGAGGCGCTCCACGCCGGCATCCCGATCCACACCATCGCCTTCTCCCCCATCGACGAGCGCGGCCCGCTGCTCAACCTCGGCGAGCTGTCCAAGCGGTCGCACGGCACCTTCCGCTGGGCGAAGACCGCCGACGAGTTCAAGGGGCAGCTCGACAACCTCGCCGAGGAGGTGCGCAAGCAGTACGTGATCACCTTCAAGTCGTCGCTCTCCTCGACGGAGAAGCACGTCTTCAGCCTGCTCTGCCGCGACCTGCACTCGAACGCGCTCGGCGGCACCGCGGGGATCGAGGTGAAGCGGCTCGGTTGGTACTGGTGGGTCGTGATCGGGCTGGCCGGTGCGCTCGTGGCGCTGTTCCTGCTCGGGCTGTGGCTCCAGTCGCGCGAAAAGGCCGCCGCCGAGGCCGGACTGCCCGGGAAGCAGAAGACGCCGAAGCGCCAGCCCGCCGTCCCGCAGCCGGCGGTGCAGGCGCGGCCGCAGCAGCAGGCGGTCCTTGCCGTCGGTGGCGCGCAACGTGTCGCGGCGCCACAGGCCGCGCCCGCCGGCGGCCGCAGCGCCACTCTCGTCGGCGTCATCGGCGGCGCAACCGGCCGGCGTTTCCCGGTCCGCGGCGTGATCACCCTCGGAAAAGCGCCCCATCACACCATCGCGATCGGCGACGACCAGACCGTCTCCACCAACCATTGCGAGGTGCGCGCCGAGGGCGCAGGCTTCGTGGTGCGTGACCTCGGCAGCACCAATGGCACCTTCGTCAACGGGCACCGCCTCACCGCGCCGCAGTGGCTGAATGATGGCGACCTCATTCGTTGCGGCGTGAACACCCAGTTCAAGCTGCGGATCGAATAGCGGACAACGACCATGGCCGAGAACTCCAGCATCATCGTCTGCGGCCAGCGCTTCGACGTGGGCCAGCGCGTGATCACCTGGGAGGACGATCCCTCGATCAGCGCCTACACCCTCCATTGCATCTCGCGCCCGGACATCCTGCCCTACGCGCCCGCCAAGGGCCTCGGCACCATCCCCAACCGCTGCCGCCCGCGCCGCCTCATCGGCGCCGATCGCTCGCTCGGGCGTCTCGGGCAGGTGCTGAAGCAATTCGTCATCCACCACGACGGAATGGGCACCTCGCGCGATTGTTTTCGCGTGCTCCACGACGAGCGCGGCCTGTCGGTGCACTTCCTCCTCGACAACAACGGCGACATCTACCAGACGCTCGATCTGGTCGATTGCGCCTTCCAGGCCGCCGGCGTCAACGAGATCTCGATCGGCGTGGAGCTGTGCAGCCGCGGCGAGAAGATCGCGCCCGGCACCTTCCCCGCCGAGCTGTACAAGAAATACCCGCGCGAGCCGGTCACCTGCACCATCAATGGCCATCAGTGGCTCGCCTGGAACTACACCAAAGAGCAGTTCGACTCGATGGTCAGCATCGGCAAGGCGCTGGCGCGCATCCTCCCCGGGTTGCCGCAGGTGATGCCGCAGGACCCGTCGGGTGAGCCGCTGTGGGCCACGCTCGCCGGGGATCCCCGGGATTACGCCGGCTACCTCGGCCATTACCACGTCACGAACCAGAAGTGGGATCCGGGGCCCTGGGACTTCAAGAGGTTCGTCCAGAGCATCCGCGGCGGCGTCTTTTATCCCGCCATTCCCGGCCGCGACAAGCCCGAGCTGCCCGACGCGAGCGAGCAGGCCGAGGAGATCGCGCACGACCTCTTCGACAACAACGAGCAGCAGGGCGAAGGGGGCTATTTCCCCGTCGGGCCGATGGGCGAAACCCGCTTGTGGCACGGTGGCTCGCACCTCCGCGACGACCGCGGAAAACCGGTCTTTGCGCCCTTTGGCGGCAAGCTGATCCTGGCGCGGATGAAGCGCGAGGACGACTGGCCCTCCGTCGGTTCGTCGAACTTCGTCCTCCTCCGCAGCGAGATGAGCGTCAACGGCGCGGCGATCAAGTTCTTCACGCTGCTCATGCACTGCGACGCCGAGGAGAACGTCGAGCGGATGCCCCAGTGGATGAAGGCGGGGCAGGAGAAGAAGTGGTGGAAGGATCTGGCCGCCGGGGAAATCGCCGTGCTCGATCAGCCCGTCGCCGCGGGCGAGCTTTTGGCGCACTTCGGCGAGGCGGGGAAGCCGAGCCAGTGGACCGGCCAGGTCCATTTCGAGGTCTTCTCCGAGGAGGAGATCGGCGCCGCCGTCCAGCCCGGCTTCTGGACCGCCATCGACGGCACGCGCGGCGGGCGCTTCTGCCTCGAGCCGCAGATCGTCACTCCCATCGACACCAACCGCAGCGCCACCCTCGCCCACAGCGAGGTCGTCGCATTCTTCCACAAGAACCCCGCGCGCGAGGGATTCCGCAAGCTGGCGGTCAAGCACCTCTCCGAGTGGTCGGACAAAAACGACTGGGAGGCCGCGCTCAATCGCTCGCGCGACTTCGCCGGCCTCGCAAAGGGCGCCAAGCACAAGCTCTATACCGATCAAATCGAGCCGTTCCTCTGGTGGGGTGACGGTCTCGACGCGCTCGGCCTCCCGGCGGACAAGAACGTGTGGGGCTATCACCCCATCACCTTCGTCCTCTGGCTGCACGACCAGCTGAAGGGAAAGGCCCAGGCCGCCAAGGACATCAAGGGCGCCGATGCGTGGGGCGGCAAGAAGCCCCCCGCCGAGATCAAGGACGACTCCGCCGACGGCGCCGAAGGCTTCATGGACGACGAAGACGCCCTGTTCGGCGAAGCATCGAAGAGCCTCGACCTGGAGAAGCTGGCCGCCGGCTATCCTGAAGAGAAGTAGGCAACCCATTTGGAGGTCCAAATTGCGTAGCGTCGCCCGCCTCGCCGTCGGCTCCGTCGCGCTCCTGTCCGTCGTCGGCTGCCAGAGAGGTCGCAGCGGCCAGGACATGTCCACCGATGACGCCGGGGTCGCCACCGACGGCCCGGTCGGCGGCGCGATCGACTTCGCGTTCCCGCCCAACACCGACTTCTCGTTCCAGCCGCCCCCCGTCACCGACATGGCGGTTCCGGCGCTGTCGTGCAAGAGCCTCGACGTCAAGCCGGCCGACCTCACCATCCTCGTCGACGGGGCGCACACCTTCTCGCAGGACTATCACGCCATCTGCGGGAACCTCGACGTCTCGCAGAATGCCACCTGGACGATCGACGACCCTTCGCTCGGCGTCTTCAACGGCACCACCTTTATGACCGCCATCGCTGCCAGTGGCGGATCGATGATTCACGCCACCATCGGCGCCGTCACCGGCGCGACCGGCGTGACCATCAAGCCCACCACCGCCCTCGTGGTGCCCGGGACGCCGCAAAACGCGCCCAACCAATTCGGCGGCGCCGACGATCCCAGCCTCGCTCCGACCTGGGTCTACCCCAATGACGGCGTGCTCATCCCCCCCAATCTGAGCGTGCTCGAGTTCCAGTGGCTGCCCAACGGAAATACCCTGTTCGAGATCGGCTTCGCGGGCGGCGGCCTGAACCTCAAGGTCTACACCGTGTGCAACGCCGTCGCGAACGGCTGCGCCTACACGCCCGATCAGGCCACCTGGAACCTGCTCTCCACCGTCGCGCGCAGCCAGACCGCGCAGATCACCATCCGCGGCACCTCGGGCGGCAACGTCGGCACCTCCGCCACTCTGAAGCTCTCCTTCGCCGACGAGGACATGGGCGGCGGACTCTATTATTGGGCGGCCGGGCCCGGCGGCGTCTACCGCTACGACTTCGGCCTCCGCGGCCAGACGGCCGAGCCGTTCTATACGCCCATCCAGGCCGGGGCGATTTGCGTCGGATGCCACGCGCTGGCCAAGAATGGCAGCCGCATCGTCGTCGGTCTCAACATCCCAGGGCCGGCCGCGATCCAGGTGCTCGACGTCGCCACGCACAAGCTCGCGCCATTCCCCGACGCCTCCAACTTCAACGCCCTCACCAGCGACGGCTCGCGGCTGATCACCACCGAGGCGGGCGGCCTCACGCTGCGCGACGCCGCCACCGGGACGATGCTCTCCGCCAACCCGGCAGTCCCCAATGCCGACATGCCGGACGTCGCATTCGACGACTCGGCCGTCGTCTTCGCCCGCGACCTGATGGTGCCGCCCATCCTCCCCGCGTTGGCGACGCTGTCGGTCACGAACGGCGGCATCTTCACCACGCCGCTCCTCGCCAAGGGCTTCGGCGCCGTCAAGATGATCGTGCCCAACGACCCGAACGGGAACAACTACTATCCCTCGTATTCACCCGACGGGAAGTTCATCGCCTACAACCACGCCGCCGGCGCGGGGGCGACCTCCTACGACAACACGGTCGCCCACGTGATGATGGTGTCGGCCGCGGGCGGGCCGGCGGTGGATCAGGCGGCGATCAATGCAAACGAGGGCAACTCGTGGCCGAAGTGGGCGCCCTTCTCCCACCATTTCCAGGGAAACCAGGTTTTCTGGCTCACCTTCTCCAGCCGCCGCCCGATCGGCCTGCGCAACACCGCCACGCCCAACAACCCGCCCAACGCGCAAATCTGGATGGTGGCGCTCGACGTCAACAAGCTCGCGCAGAACGTGGACGCCAGCTATCCGGCCTTCTGGCTGCCCTTCCAGGAGCCGTCCACCGGCAACCACATCGCCCAGTGGGCCGCCAAGGTCGAGCGGCCGCCGTGCTCGCAGATCGACAATGCGGGGTGCGGCCCCGGCGAGATGTGCGTGAACGGGAACTGCCAGCCGGGGATTCAGTAGCGCCGACTCAGACGCGCACGTCGCGGCCGAACCGCTCCGAGAGCAGCCGCGACAGCGTGTCGTGCAACTCCGCGTCGGCGGTGCGCCACGTCCAGGCGCCCGCCTCTTCGCGCGGCGAGAAATGCCACGCCTTGCGGAAGGCCGCCATCCAGATCTGGCCGGCGGCGCGGTGGCTGTTGATCACCACCCTCTGCCCGTCGCCGAGCGTGATGGTGAGCACCCCCATCGAGAGGTCGGCCTCCAGCTCGTCCGGGTCGAAGCCGTCGAGCGAGCGGCTGAGGCGCCGCAGCTCCTCGTCGGCAATGTGATCGAACTGGTTCTCGTCCATTTTGGCCTCTCACCTTGGATGGCCGACCGCTGGAAAGCCCCTGCCTTCGGCAGGCGCGATCGGCCCATGGCGCGAAGGCTAGTGGAGCGCGCGCCGCCACGCAACCGCCAGCAGGCCGCGCGAGGCCCTGGCGATCTCGTAGACGGTGTTTGCGGCGGTGCCCGCGACGCGGTGGCGCGGATACCAGAGCGAGCGGCGCCAGCGGCGGCCGGCGAGCGCGCTCCGGAGCTGCTCCCGCGTCATGCCGCACTCCTCGAGCGCCTCTTGGAACTCCGCCTCGGCCGCCTTGCGGGCCTTGAACAGCATCATCTGGACGCGTGACTGGACGTTCACCGCGCCGTCGCCGGTCGTCTCGATCGCGCAGAAGATCGAACCCGGGTATTTCTCGGTCACCAGCGACTGCACGCCGTCGGAGACGCCCGACGAGGGCATGCAGCCGAACGGCTTCACCGACAGCGTCATGGTGGCCTTCTTCCTCTGCACGTTGAGGATCAGCTTGCCCACCTCCATGTGCCCCTCGCCGCCGCGAACGTGGTTGTTGTAATAATCGCGCGCCGTGTCGGCGACGAGGTCCATGTCCGGCAGGTGATAGTCGTGGAGCCCCATCGTGGCGGCCCAGGCCCGGAACCACCCGTGGACCGCCATTTCGGCGACCCACAGGAGCAGCAGCTTCTTCCGCACGTCCACGCCGGCCAGCCCCTTGCGCGCGGTGTCCTCGCGCCGCAGCACCATCCGCTGCTTCGTGTCCCAGCGCTGCTCCCAGATCATGTAAAGGATCCAGGCCGTCACCAGCTGGACCTCCACCTCGGCGCCCTCGCTCTCGAGGAACTTCTGGAGCCCGTAGTTGCCATCCCCTTCGGTGGTCATCGCCCAGAATTCGCCGATCACCGACACCTTTGGTTTGACGATCGACCGATCGACGGGGATGGCGACCATGGCGTGCCGCGCCCGCAGCAGCGCCGGGAAGAGGGAGCGGCCGTTCTCCAGCGCCTTCCGGATCGCATCCTTGGCCTCGGCGATGGCGGCGTCGGTGGCGCCCTTTTGCGTCTCGTAGGGGCGGATGCGGTAGCCGAGGGCGTTCAGCGCGTCGCCGGCAATGATCGCCGCGAGGACGCGGAGGAAGAACTTGGGATTCATCGCCAGCCCGGCGTCGTCGCCGGTGGCCTGCTTGAGGCCGCCCTGCTGCTGGAAGAGGAGCACGCGGAAGCCGTCGAAGCCCGCGTCGCGGAGCGCCTTGCGATACTCGGTGACGTAGGTGCCGAAGCGGCAGGGACCGCAGGCGCCGGCGGTGATGAAGAGATGGCTCGAGACGATTCGCTCCTTCGACAGGTGCTTCTCGTCGCGGAGATACTGCAGGTATTTGATCAGGTTGCCGACGGTGAAATAGGTCGGATTGCACTGCCCGCGGTTGCCGAACTCCTTGCCCACGGCGAGCGCGGCATTGTCGGGCACGTCGAGCGGAAGCACCTTGTACCCGAGTCCGCGCAGGCCGGCGGAGATGAAGAGATCGTGGGCCTGGGTGAGGCCGCCGGCGAGGATGGTGGTGTGGGCGCGCTGCGCGGCGGTGAACCTGGTGGGATTGTCGTCGCGCCAGTGCTCCTTTCCGGGCTCGAGGTCGAGGAGCCTCATCTGCTTTTCTTCATACCTCTTCAGCTCCTCGTCGATCTCGAGGTCGAGGGGCTCGACCGGGGGCATGACTCTTACGATGGGAAGCCTCTTTTTCGTCGCTGCGGTGGTTTCCATGGTGTCTCCCTCTTTCTCGCGGTTGGCGCGCTCCGCGGGTTTGCCGCTCGAAGGCCGGCTTCTTTGGATCTCTCCCCTGTTCAGCCTGCCAGTCTCGAGATTGTGTCGTCCGGGCGTTTGATTCCGATTCGGACCAGGGTCGGGTCGCGATCGAGGACCGGCTTGTTGGTGATGGCGGCGGCCGCGGCGGCTTGGACCTTGGCTCGCATTTCGGCGATCGTCGGATCGGGGGCATTGGGCTGGAGCTGGCGGCGCTTCATTTCCAGGAGTTCCCGGCGCTTCTGTTCGACCTTCTGGCGCAATTCTTCGCGGCGGCGGCCGACGTCCTCGAGGCGCTCCTCGTGGAGCTTGAGCGAGTGGGCGTAGGTCTTGACCCGGATCTTGATCGAGCCTCCCGGCTTGTTCGCGTCGATGTCGTGGAGGGCAGAATAGGGGGTCGCGGAGGTCGAGATGATCGAGTCGATGAGGCCGTAGGTCGGCGCGTCGTGGCCGCACTTGAACGAGGAGAGATCGAGCACCACCACGTTCGGGTGGCGCGCGGCGAACTTGGCCGCCCACACCTTCTGGACCGAATTGGCCGAATAGTTCTCCGGCCAGACGTCGCTGACCTCGAGCGGCGTCTCGATCCGGCCTTGTTTGATGTCATCCTCGAAGAACCGGTTCAGCCAGCGCGGGTCCTTGGGGACCGAGCGCATCGACAGGATGGGATAGCCGAGCACCTGAAACTCCTCGAGGACGGAGTGGTTGAGCCCCGGATCGGAGTGGTAGGGGCGCCCGATCATGAGCACCGCAACCCGGTTTTCCGCCTCCACCTGCTCGAGGATGGCGCGGCCCTTGGACTGGAGATCGTCGTCGAGCGCGCCGAGCGCCTTCCAGCCCTGGTCGCAGGCGAAGTCGCTCTCGTCCTCGGTCACCCCGAGCGCGGGCCCGAAGGCCTCGAACAATTGCCGCTTGAGCAGCGTGGGCTCGACGAAGCTGGTCGCGGGATCGAGGTACGTGATCCCGCGGACGGCGAAGAAGTCGGTCTCCTTGGTGAATGCCGCCTTGATGACCTCCGGCGCGCCGGCGACAATAGGGCAGGAGGCGGTGTCCATCACCTTGTCGAGGCCGGGCGGAATGTGGGTGATGCAGGGAAAGAGGACGAAATCGAGCCGCTTGTCCTCGGAGTGGTGGTGGAACAGCAGGTTGTGGACGTGCGCCTGCGCGACCTTCGAGGGATAGCAGGGGTCGATCGAGCCGTACTTGCCGCCCTCGGCCCACATCTCCTCGGTGGTGGTGTCGGAGAAGACGACATTG
This sequence comes from Myxococcales bacterium, assembly GCA_021784515.1. GTDB lineage: Bacteria > Myxococcota_A > Polyangia > Palsa-1104 > SHYY01 > SHYY01. The sequence goes on from JAJXSP010000008.1 coordinate 18,359, forward strand.
TGCTTCTGGATGCCGAGCGCCTCGAGGTACGTGCGCCAGAACGGCGCCGTGGACCAGAGGTTGAGCACGCGCGGGATGCCGACGCGGACGCGCTCCCGGAAGGCCCATTGTTCCCTGGGCGAGCGCGCGAAGGGGCGGCGCACCGGGACCTTCTTCACGCCGAACAGCCCCTTTTTCACCTCGACGTCGTGGACGATCGTCGAGGCGTCGGGCATCGGCTCGGGGTCGTAGAAGTGGGCGAAGAGGCGCTTCGATTCGTAATCGACCAGATTGGGGAACTGCTTCATCAGGTTCTTGCGCTGCCGCGACAGCTCGATCATCGCCTCTTCCGACTCGACGGTGCCCTTTTCGCAGGAGAAGCCGCTGATGTACCGCGAGGTGCCGCCCTCGGGAGTGCGGGTGTCGATGTAGGTGCGCGAGCAGAGGTTGGGGCAGAAATGGCAGCGCGTCGATTCGTCGTTACGGGTGGTGAATTCGAGGTCGATGGCGTTGTCGAGCCCGATGAAGGTGGAATAGCCGCGCCGCCGCACCACGCGGCGCGTCTCCATCGCCGCTCCGATGGCGCCGGCCTCGCCGGTGTGCGGGTGGACGTAGACCTCCGCGCCGGGGACGCGGTCCTTGATGTAATCGACCTGCGCCTTGAGCGCGGCGAGGTTGTGCTGCGTGCCGCCCTGGAGGACGAAGCGGCGCCCCAGCTCGGCCATGCGGGGGATTTGAACCACGTATTGCCAGACGTTCTTTGGCAGCACCTGCGCCAGCCCCGCGAGCAGCTCTTCGCGCGAATAGCCCTCCTTCTGGAAATTGACCCGGTCCGAGTCGAGGAACACCGCGCAGCCGTAGCTGAACTTGGGGGTCAGCTCGGCCTGGAAGGCGACGTCGGCGTAGTCGGTCACCGGAACGCCGAACTGGTCGGCCATCGCCTGCAGCAACATGCCATTGCCGGCGCTGCACTGGTTGGAGAGGCGGAAGTTCTTGATGTCGCCGTTTTGCATGAACAGGACTTTGATGTCCTGTCCCCCGATGTCGCAGATCACGTCCACGTCGCCGAAGAAATGGACGGCGGACATCATGTGGGCGACGGTCTCGACGATCGTGGCGTCGGACTTCACCGACTCGCGGAGGACGTCGGCGGCGTAGCCGGTGGCGCCGAAACCCTTGATTTCGAGGGTGGCGCCCTGGTCGAGGACGGAGGCCTTGATGCGGGCGAGGATCTCCCGCGTATCGGCGATTGGGTTGCCCTTCGAGAGCATGTATTGCTTGGCCAGGATTTCGCCGCTGTCGTAATCGATCAAAACGGCCTTCGAGGAGGTGGAGCCGCCGTCCATTCCGATGACGCCGCGCACGTGCTGTCCCGGCGCGAAGGCGGCCGGCTCGAACCTGGGAATGCGGTATTGCTCGATGAAGCGGCGCAGCCCCTCCTCGCCCTCGCTCTTTCGCACCAGCGGCGGGCCGGCGTTCTCGCCGAGCTTCGCCTTTCGGCCATGTCGGATGAATTCGTCGAGGGCGTCGAGGCCGCGGTAGGTGCCGGCGGTCGCCGGCTCGTGCATGCCGTACATCACCGCGCCGAATCCAGCGTAGTACTGGGCGTTTTCGGGGACGATGATCAGCTCTTCGATCGGGACGTCGCGCGGGTAGTCGTAGCCGCGGTCCCGCCAGGTTTCGGGGATGCGCTTCCGCCAGCAATCGCGGAGGAAGGGGAGGTAGGTGTTGGGGCCGCCGAGGAGCAGGACCTTGTGCTTGAGGGTGTTCCCGCGTGTGAGCACGGAGAGGTTCTGCAGGACGATCGCGTCGGCGAGCGAGTTCATGATCTCGACCGCCGGGATGCCGGACTTCACCAGATTGACGATGTCGGTTTCGGCGAAGACGCCGCATTTGGCGGCGACGTGGTGGAGCTTCGAGTCGTCGAACTGGATGCGCGTGAGCTCGTCGGTCGGTAATCCCACCTTGACGATGCACTTGTCGATGGTCGCGCCGGTCCCGGACGCGCACTTGTCGTTCATCGAGGTGATGGCGGTGCGGTCGCCGGTCTGCTCGTTCCTCTTGAAGATGATGATCTTGGCGTCCTGGCCGCCGAGCTCGCAGACGCTGCCGACGTCCGGGTGGAGCGTCTCGACCGCGAGCGTCACCGCGTTGACCTCCTGGACGAAGCGGGCGCCGATGTGCGGGGCGATCGGCGCACCGCCCGAGCCGGTGATGAAGACGCGGATGGCCTCCGGGCGGAGGTTGGGGAAGTCCAGGCCGATGCGGACCAGGAACTCCGCCACCATCTCCGGCTGGCGGGTCTGATGGCGCTGGTAGTCGCTCCAAAGGATCGCGCGGGTTGTCGGATCGACCACTATCGCCTTGACGGTCGTCGAGCCGACGTCGATGCCGAGGAACACGGGCTCCGTGCGGGGGTTGATCGTTCCGAACATCGTTCTCCTGGAGGGCCGCAAGCCTTTGGATGGTGGACTGACAGGTCAGTCTTGTTGATCGGAAGATAAGGGTGCGCTTGCTGGAAATCAAGCAAAACCGCTAGGTCGAGCGCATGGCGGGCGGTGTCGTAGGGCGGGGGCTGGGGAAGGCCGCGTCGCGACGAGCCGCCGATCGTGGCTCGCGCCCCGGACTTTGCGGGAGGCCGGCGATCGAGGGGCTTGGCCCCCGCGACGGGGGCGCCAGCCTGGGAAGCGCCCAGGCTGAATCGGCGCCGGCGGGCGCCTCGAGGCCTCAATCGCCAGCGAGGAAGGTGAGCGGGTCTGCGGCGGGGGCGTTTCGGCGGTTGACCGGGGGGCGCCGTCGTGGTAAATTCCCGGCTCCTCGAAATTTCATCGAGGGCGACGGGAGGTTCCTTTGCTCGAAGCCAACTTCCGTATCGGCGACAAAGCCGTCTATCCCGCTCACGGAGTCGCCGAGGTGACCGGGATTGAACGGCGCGAAATCTCGGGTTCGCAGCAGACCTTTTACATCCTCCGCATCCTCGAGAACAACATGCGGATCATGGTGCCGATGAAGAACGTCGGTACGGTCGGGCTGCGGGCCGTCGTCGGGAAGCAGGAGGTGAAGGAGGTCTACGACATCCTTCGCTCGAAAGACGTGTCGGTCGAGGGTCAGACCTGGAACCGGCGCTACCGCGAGTACATGGAGAAGATCAAGACCGGCTCCGTGTTCGAGATCGCCGAGGTGCTGAGGGACTTGTCGTTGCTCAAGTACGACAAGGACCTCTCCTTCGGCGAGCGCAAGATGCTCGACACGGCGAAGAACCTGCTCATCAAGGAGCTCGCGGTCGCCAAGGGCACAAAGGAAGAGAAGATCGCCAAAGAGCTGGACGAGATCTTCACCTGCTAGTCCCACTCCCCCTCCCGTCGCGGTTGGCTTCTAGTTGTGGTCGTCCTTGTGGTCGTCGCTGCCGACGACCGGGTGGGCGACCCACGGCCAGCGCCGGCCGTGACGCGGCCGGACCGTGCGCTCGGCCGGCGGCCGCTTGAACGATTCGGCCGCGCACCGACACCAACGAGACATGGCCCGAGGAGCGCTCGCAGGCTTGCTGCTCTTGGCGGGGTGCGCCCCGCTGGCGCCGGATGCCGCCGTGCGGCGGCTCGATTCGCCGGGCTGTCACCTGCTCGTGCTCGACGAGGCGCCCGCCGGAAGTCGCGTGCTTGCGCGGGTGAGCGCCGACGTCCCCACCGACGACGAGCGCGACGACCCGCGGCGGCCGTTCGAGGCGCTCGCGCTGCGGGCCTGCGCGCTCCACGCGGACGCGCTCGTCGCCGACGGCTCGGAGATTCTGGTGGCGGAGCCCAACCAGCCGCGGCCCTTCGACCCGACGGTGGGGATGGGGACGCCCGCCGACATCCAGCGCAACCAGCCCGAGTCGAGGCGACGCTACTTCGCCCGCGCCGTCCGTTTCGCGCGCTGACGGCGAGCTGCCAACTCAGCCGCGCGCGAGGTACTCGAGGATCGTCGCCACCGCGAAGCCGGTGCCGCCCTTGGGAAGGTGGCCCCACTCCTTGTCGGCGTTGGCGGGGCCGGCGATGTCGACGTGAACCCAGGGCGTGTCGCCGACGAACTCCTTCAGGAACAGCCCGGCGGTGAGCGCGCCGCCCCAGCGCTCGCCGGTGTTGCGCATGTCGGCGACCTCGCTCTTGAGCTGGTCCTTCAGGCGCTCGGTGAGCGGCAGCGGCCACATGTCCTCGCCGGCCTCGCGCGCGGCGGTGAGCCAGCGTTCGGCGAGCGCGCGGTGGTTGCTCATCACGCCCGCGGTCGTCGGTCCGAGCGCGACCACGCAGGCGCCGGTGAGAGTGGCGAAGTCGATCAGCTCGTCGGGCTTCGTCTCGCGAACGGCGTAGGTGAGGGCGTCGCCCAGCGTGAGGCGCCCCTCGGCGTCGGTGTTGGTGATCTCGACGGTCTTGCCGCCCATCGAGGTGAGGACGTCGCCGAGCTTGTATGCCTTGCCCGAGGGCATGTTCTCCGTGCACGCCGCGATCGCGTGGACCTCGACGGGCACTCCGAGGTCGGCGAGCGCGGCGATCGCCGAGATGACCGCCGCGGCGCCGGACATGTCGGCCTTCATGTGCAGCATCCCGTCGGTGGGCTTGAGCGAGAGGCCGCCCGAGTCGAAGGTGACGCCCTTGCCGACGAGCGCCACCCGCTTGCGGGGCGCCTTGCCGCCCTTGGGCCGCCAGGTGAGGTGGATGAAGCGCGGCTCCTGATCGGAACCCTGGGCGACGGCGAGGAACATGCCCATCCCGAGCTGCTGGCACTCCTTGCGCCCGAGCACCTTCACCTCGAGGCCGTGCTCCTTGGCCACCTGCTGCGCCACCTCCGCCATCCGCGTCGGCGTCATGAAGCCGGCCGGCTCGTTGATGAGGTCGCGCGTCCTCGCCACCGCCGCCGCCACCACCTCGCCGCGCGCCAAACCGCGCCGGATCGCGTCGGCCGTCTGGGGATCTGCGCCGTCGGTGAGGGCCAGGATCACCTGCTCGACGCCGTCCTTCGCCTTCCGGTCGCCGGTGAGGTACTTGTCGAAGCGGTAGCGGCCGCCGAGCGCGCCTTCGGCGACGAACTGCGCCGCCCGCTCGTTGGCCGGTCCGTCGGCGGCAAGGAGCGCCACTGCCACGCTCTTCCCGCCCGCCGCGCCGCCCGCCTTCACCGCGCGCGCTGCGAAGCCGCGGAGGTCCGGCGGCTGGAAGTCGCCGCGGGCGCCGCCACCGACGAGGAGCACGCGCTGCGGTCCGATGCGCCCGTGGGTGTGGACCAGCAGCGTCTGCCCTGGCTTGCCCTTGAACTGCTCCTCGGTGGCGAGCCGGCCGAGCAGCCCGTCGAGCGCCTTGTCGATGTCGGCGAACCCGGCGCCGGCGCCGGCCTGGTCCTGGAAGCACAGCAGCGCGAGGAGGTCGACCTTGAGTGAGGTGAGGTCCCCGCTGTGGAGAGTCAGCGTCATGCGTGGGTTGGTACTATGCGCATCGCGGTTTGTAAAGGTGCGGGCCCCCGGCGGAACCCTCCGGCCGGGCGCCGCAGGCCACCGTGCGACCGTTTAGCTGGTGTGGCGTTGCGCACACCTAATTATGGTCAATTTAGCGTATTTTTAGTTGACGGATGATCTCACTTCGTACAACGATCTCCAACCAACCCAAGGTGGGGTAGACGATGGCTGCGAAGAAGGCTCCGGCGAAGAAGGCTGCCACGAAGAAGACTCCGGCCAAGAAGGTTCCGGCGCGGAAGAGCGCCCGCCAGTCGACCCCGGTCAAGGTGACCCGCAATCCCGCGAAGAAGGCGGTGGCCAAGAAGCCCGCCGCGAAGAAGGTGCCGGTGCGCAAGGGCGCCGCGAAGAAGCCGGCCAAGACCATCGCGAAGGCGAAGAAGCCAGCCCGGAAGCCCGAGCGCAAGGCGGCGATGAAGCCCGCGGCGAAGCCGGTCGCCAGGAAGCCGCAGCTTCCGGTCCCGCCCGAGACCTATACCTTCTAGCGCGTCGCGCGGTCAGTCCTCGAGGCGGCTCGCGAGGAGCCGTCGGAGGCGCTCCGGCTCCATGCGGATGCGCAGCGTCTTGCCACCCGCCACCGTCACCAGCCCCGGCTTCGCCCCGCGCGGCTTGCGCACGTGCTTCCGCGCGGCGTAGGTCACGTCGGCCTGCCGCTCCTGCCGCGCCGGGCTGTGGTGCACCGCCAGCGTCGCCGCGTCGAGCAGGGTCTCCTGGTCGACCGGGGCGCCGCCGGTCGGCACGACCACGTGCGCGCCCGGCACGTCGCGCGTGTGCAGCCACAGGTCGCCGCCGCGGGCGACGTGGAAGGTGAGGTCGTCGTTCTTGTCGGCGCCGCGCCCGACGAGGATCGCCACGCCGCTGGCGGAGCGGAACTCGCGGTAGGGCCGCTTCGCACCCGGGCGCCCGCGGGCGGCGCGCTTCGTCGGTGACGGCGCCGAAAGCGGCGGCGGAAGCTCGCCCGCCTCGCAGCGGGCCACCGCGCGCTCGGCGCGGGCGATCTCGTCGTGTGTCTCGGCGAGGCGCGCCTCGATCGACGCCCGCCCGCGCGCCATGCGCTGGTGCTCGCGGTACAGCCGCGCCACGTTCTCCTTCGGGCCGAGCGCCGGGTCGAGCGCGATCGCGATCGGCTCACCCGTCGAGAAGTCGTCGGGCAGCACCACCTCGCGCGCGCCGCGCGGGATCTCGGCGAGGTGCGCGAGGAGGAGGTCGGCGTGGCGGCGCCGGTCGGCCGCCCGCTCCGCCCGCGCGAGGTCGCCGCGGAGCGCCTCCTGCCGGCGGCGCAGCTTGTCGAGGGCCTTGCGCGCCGAGACGAGCGCCCGCGTCCGCGCCGCGTCGAGGCCGCTCTTCTCGACGAGCGCCGAGTAGTGCGCGGCGATCGCCGCCGAGGGCGCCGGCGACGGGAAGCGCGACGGCCGATCGTCCTGCCGCGGCGGCGGCAGCGCGAGCGCGGTGGCGCGCCCGGGACCGATCGCGCCCAGCACATCGCCTTCGCCCTGCGCGCGGATGGCGCCCCCGCTCGCAGACTTGCTGCCCCCTCCGTGCTCGGGCGCGTCGACCACCCCGAGCCTCCCGCCCGCGCCATAGAGCAGCGCGATCATCCGTCGCCTGACACTGACAGGGCCTTCGGCCCCCCCGTCCTTCGGCGGGGCCCCAGCGGAGCGCAGGAACTCGAGCGCGCAGGCCCGCTCGCCCGGCACCGCCGCGACCGCCACGAGGCGCGCCCCGACGAGCAGCTTGCGCAGCAGCATGCAGAACGCCGTCGCCGCCTCGCCCGTTCCGGCCGGCTTCTCCTCGACGAGGTGCAGCCGCCCCGCGCGCGCGTCCACCGACACCAGCAGCCACCGCGACGGGAAGCCGAGCAGCACCGTGCTCGCGTCGGGCTGCACCACCTTCTGCACCGGGCGGCCGACGAGCGCGGCGGCGGCTTCGGCGCAGGCGTCTTCCAGCTCGGCGGGGCGCAGGGTCATGATCGTTGCTTTTCTCCCTCGACGGCCGACCGCTCGAGAGCCACGGTCTTCGGCAGGCGCGGTCGGCCCGTCGGTGGCGAGGGGGCGGCGCGTTGACTCCGATCCACCCGGCTCGTATGCTGCGCCCCATTCTAGCCCGACGCTGCCGGATCTACGTGGGTGCGTCCGAGGAGACTGCCATGAAGTTCTTCATCGACACCGGCGACGTCGCCGAGATCCGCGAAGCGCAGGCGCAGGGAATCATCGACGGCGTCACAACCAACCCGTCGCTCGTCGCCAAGACCGGCCGCAAGTACAAGGACGTGGTCACCGAGATCTGCGAGATCGTCGACGGCCCGATCAGCGCCGAGGTGCTCTCCACCGACCTCGAGGGCATGCTCCGCGAGGGGCGCGCCTGGGCGAAGGTGCACCGCAACATCGTCGTCAAGATTCCGCTCATCCCCGACGGGCTGAAGGCGGTGCGCATCCTCAAGCAGGAGGGCACGCGCTGCAACGTCACGCTGTGCTTCTCGCCGTCGCAGGCGATCCTCGCCGCGAAGGCCGGCGCGGCCTACATCAGCCCGTTCATCGGCCGCCTCGACGACGTCTCCGAGACGGGGATGGACCTGATCGAGAAGATCGTCACCATCTACAACAACTACACCTTCGACACCGAGGTCCTGGTCGCCTCCGTGCGCAACCCGACCCACGTCGTGGACGCGGCGATGCTCGGGGCCGACGTCTGCACGGTGCCGTGGAGCGTGCTGCAGCAGCTCATCAAGCACCCGCTCACCGACGTGGGCCTCAAGAAGTTCATCGAGGACGGGAAGAAGATCCCCGTGTGACCGGACGGCCGTGATCGACGCGCGCTTCTCCCGGGACGCCTTCGAGTCGCTGCGCACGCCCGTCGAGCGGCGGCAGCTGGCGCGCGATCTGGGCGACGAGATCGTGGGCGCGATCGCCGCCATCCCCACCGCCGACGGCGCGCTGAGCGCGGTCCTCGCTCGCCTGCGCTTGATCGGCCACCACCTCTACCCGAACGGCGAGGGCGTGTTCGCGGGCACCTCGAGCGACGGCTCGCCGCCGACCGGCCTCACGCTGCACTTCCGACCGGACGCCATCGACGTCCACTACGCGCCGCCGCGTTGAAGGAGCCCTCATGATCTCGTTCGCCCTCGACGAGGAGCAGACGATTCTCCAGACCACGGTGCGGAAGTTCGCCGCCGAGCACGTGCGGCCGAACCTGCGCGCCTGGGAGCGCGCCCGCGCCGTCCCCGACGAGGCGCGGCGTCGCTTCCACGATCTCGGCCTCGCGCTGCTCGACGTGCCCGAGGCCGCCGGTGGCGCGGGGGCGGGGCTGATCGCCTCGACGGTGGTGCACGAAGAGCTCGGCTTCGGCGACGCGGGCGCGGCGGTGGCGCTGTGGGCGCCGCACCTCGTGCCGGCGGCGCTGCTCTCGCTCGGCGACGCGGCACAGGCGGCGCACCACCTCGCGCGCTTCGTCGAGGACCCGCTGGCGCTCGGCGCGGTGGCGTGGAGCGAGCCGGCCGGGGCACCGCTCGAAGGGTTCGCCACCGTCGCGGAGAAGCGCGGGGGCGGCTGGGCGCTGTCGGGGAAGAAGGCGTTCGTGGTGAACGGCGATCGCGCCTCGGTGATCGTCGTGTTCGCGCAGGTCGAGCCCGGGCGCGGCTGGGAGGGCGCCGGCGCGTTCGTGGTCGATGGCAAGGCGCCGGGTGTGACCGCCGGCGCGCGCCACGAGACGCTCGGCCTCGAGACGGTCGCCGCGTCGTCGCTCGCTCTCGACGGCGTCTTCGTGCGTGAGGAGGATCGCCTCGCCGCGCCGTTCGTCGACGGGGCGCGCCGCTTCTTCGCCCGCGCGAGCCTGATGACCGCCGCGCGCCAGGTGGGCCTCGCGCGCGCCGCCTACGAGTACGCCCTCGGCTACACGCAGGAGCGCCGCGCCTTCGGCAAGCCGGTGGCGCACTTCCAGTCGATCGCCTTCACGCTCGCCGAGACGCTCATGGACGTGGAGAGCGCGCGCTGGCTTTTGTGGCGCGCCGCCGCGGTCCCCGACGGGAAGCTCGACCTCTCGCACGTCGCGCAGGCGGCGGTGCACGCCAACGAGGCCGCCTTCCGCGCCGCCGACAACGCGGTGCAGCTCCTCGGGGGCGCGGGCTACGTGCAGGACTACCCCGTCGAGAAATGGCTCCGCGACACCAAGACGCTGGCGCTCAGCGCGCCCACCGACCAGCTCTCGCAGCTCGCCGTGACGGGGCTCGCGCTCGGCCAGCCCATCGACGCCGGGCTCCCCTCGTCGGCGCTCCAACCGATCTACACCTGAGAACCGAGGACGCGATGGTCGATCTCCAGCCCACGCCGAAGCAGCAGCAGGTCCGCGAGCTGATCCACCAGTTCGCCGCGCACGCGGTGCGGCCGATCTCGCTCCAGGCCGACCGCGACCACAAGATCCCCGACGAGTTCCTGCTCCGCCTCGCCGCGATGCGGGGCGCGATGTCGTCGGGCGAGGTGCCCGCCGAGTACGGCGGCGAGGGCGGCGGCCTGGGAGCCTCGAAGGACGCGCGCGGCCGGTCGCAACAGAACCGCTTCACCCTGCTCTCCGCCGAGGAGATGGCGTGGGGCGACGGCAGCGTGCTGCTCTCGCTGCCCGGGCCCGGCCTCGGCGGGCCGCCGATCCAGTTCATGGGGACGCCGGAGCAGAAAAAGCGGTTTTTCTCGATTTTCCAGGATCAGGAGAAATTGCACTACGGCGCCTACGGCCTCACCGAGCCGGGCGCCGGCAGCGACGTGAGCGCCATCGCCACCACCTGCCGCAAGGACGGCAAGACGTGGGTCCTCAACGGCCGGAAGTGCTTCATCACCAACGGCGCCAAGGCCGACTGGGTGGTGATCTTCGCCACCGTCGACAGGGTGCTCGGCCGCGCCGGCCAGCGCGCCTTCGTGGTGGAGAAGGGGACGCCCGGCTTCTCGGTCGGGAAGATCGAGGAGAAGATGGGCCTCCGCGCGAGCGAGACCGCCGAGCTGGTGCTCGACGACGTGCGCCTGCCCGAGGAGAACCTGCTCGGCGGCGAGGCGCACTATGCCGGCAAGGAGGGCTTCATGGGCGCGATGAAGACCTTCGACTCGTCGCGGCCCGTCGTCGGCGCGCTGGCGGTGGGCATCGCGCGCGCGGCGTGGGAGGCGACGCGCGACTTCGTGCGCGAGAACTACGTGCTCGCCCGCCCCATCCCGCGCTACGCCCAGCTCGCCACGCTGCTCGCCGACGGCGCGCGGATGATCGACGCCGCCCGCCTCCTGTGCTGGCGCGCGGGCTGGATGGCCGACGAGGGCATCCCCAACGCGAAGGAGGCCTCGATGGCGAAGGCCTACGCCGCGAAGATGGCGATGAAGGTGTGCGCCGACGCGGTGCAGGTGCTCGGCGCGCACGGCCTCGAGCGGAGCGCCTTCGTCGAGAAGTGGTACCGCGACATCAAGGTGTTCGACATCTTCGAGGGGACGGCGCAGATCCAGCGCATCGTGATCTCGAAGCGTATTTTGAAGGACCCGCCCAGCTTCTAGCGTGTTCCCACACGTGTTCTAGCCGCGGCGGGCGAGCTCCGCCTGCAGGCCCTCGATCCGGGCGCGGGCCTCGCGGGCGTCGGCGGCGGCGCGCGCGGCCTCGGCGTGGGCCTCGTCGAGCGAGGACCGGGCGACGTGCAGCGCGGCCTCGGCGCGCTGGCGG
>JAJXSP010000009.1 GCA_021784515.1 Myxococcales bacterium
GCTCGGAGTGGGAAAGGGGGCGGGCTTCGACGTGGAGATGAAGCCGGAGGACGGAAAGATCAACATCAATTGCGGCGGCGGCCTCAACCCGGGAGGGAACGTGGCGGTGCTCAACCCGATGGGCGTCGCCGCGCCGAACCAGCCTGCCGGGGCGGCGGCCCTCAGTCCCCAGGCCGCGCTCTACCTCGAGCTGTCGTCGCTCATGATGTCGCCGCGCTACAATCGGCTGTTCGAAAATGCCGACGCCGACGGGCAGTTCGCCACCCGCGACGACGTGGCGCGGGCGATCGTCGACTGGACCGACGTCGACCTCACCAAGCTCGGCACCGGCGGCGACCCGGAGGACTACCACTACGACACATTGCGGGATCCCTACAAGGCGAAGGACAATTACTTCGATACCGTCGACGAGGTGCAGCTCGTCCGGGGCGTGAACGACGACTTCTGGGGATCGTTCGGCGAGATGCTGCGCGTCTATGGCGGGTGCCGGGTGAACCTCAATGCGGTGAAGCCGGAGAACTGGCCGATCCTGGTGGCGATCATCCGAGCCTCGGCGAAGGACAAGGCGAACCCGGCGCTCCTCGACGACACGGTGATGGCGGCGATGGCGCAACAGATCGGCGCGATGGCCCAGATGTTCGGCGGATTGCAGAGCACCGACCAGCTCAGCCAGGCGACGCAAAAAGGGGGAGTGCTGACACCGCCGCAAGGAGGCGGGCTGATGGGAATGATGGCCGGAATGATGGGCGGTGGCCAGCCGCCCGACATGAGCCAGCTCTTCCCGCCCATTCCCGGGATGCCGGCGCTCGAGCTCGACCCGAACACGCTCGGCACGCTCGCCACCACCGACCCGGACATGCAGGTCTACCGCATCGACGCGACAGGGACGGTGAAGCGCACCGGAGCGAAGAAGATCGAGGTGCACATCCGCGCGGTGTTCGACACGCGCAACCCGAACAGCTACAGCGGACTGCCGTTCCAGACCCCGGGGAACTGGGTGTACTGGAGAATGGACTGAGGTAAAGACGTGGCCCACACGCTCCTCGGCGTCGATCTCGGCGCCCACTCGCTGAAGACGTGCCGCCTCGAGGCGGGCTTCCGCAAGGCGACGCTCCTCGGGGTGACCATCGAGCCGGCCGCGCCGGCGGACGCGGCGAATGCTTCCCAGGATTTGATCTGGCGGATTGGCCCGCAGCTGCGCGCGCTGAAGGTGGCGATCGCCGCCCGCCGCGAGTCGGTCGAGGAGGTGGCGATCGCGCTGCCCGGCGAGCACATCACCTTTCGTACCGTCGATCTGCCGTTCTCCGACCCGCGCAAGATCGAGTCGGTGCTCGGCTACGAGCTCGAGTCGGAGGTGCTGGCGCCGATCGAGGAGCTGGTGATCGGTTACGTCGTGATCGGGCCGCACGGCGCCGACACGCGCGTGCTGACCGCCGCGGCGCCCAGGGCGCTCGTCGCCGCGATCGTGAAGGTGGCCACCGAGCTGGATCTGCCGCTGCGGCTCATCGGGGCGGCGCCGCTCGCCTTTGCCACGGTGGTGCCGCCGTGGAATCCGTCGCAGGACCCCGCCGTCGGGCCGGAGCCGCCGTCGCTGGTGATCGACATCGGCCACGAGCACACCACGCTCTGCGTGGCGCACGCCGGCAAGCCCGAGCTGGCCCGCGCGGTGCCGCGCGCCGGGCGCCACTTCACCGACGCCATCGCCGCCGCCTTCCACCTCGACGGCGAGGCAGCCGAGCGCGCCAAGCTCGACTCGGGGTTCATCGGCCACCCCGGGATGCGGGCGGAGTCGCCCGGGCAGCTCAAGATGGACGAGTGCATGCGCGAGGCGGCGAAGCCGCTCCTGCGCGAGCTGCGGCAGACGCTGGCGGCCTATCGCGCGGCGTGGGGCGAGCCGATCGGCCGCGCCTTCCTCACCGGCGGCGGGGCGCGGCTGGTGGGGCTGCGCGAGCACCTCGCCGAGGCGCTCGGGCTGGCCATCGAGCCGCTGCCGTGGCCCTCGCGCGACGGCTGGGCGGAGGTGCCCGCCGACCAGGCCGACCGCGTGCTCGTCGCCGCGGCGATCGCCGACAGCGTGGCCGCCGGTGGTCCGCAGGTCAACTTCCGCAAGGGCGAGTTCGCCTTTCGCAGCGACTACTCCTTCGTACGCGGCAAGGTGGTCTCGCTCGCGGCGTCGGTGCTGGTGGTGCTCGCCTTCGCCGCGCTGAACGCCTTCGCGTCGCTGCGCGGGCTCAAGCGCGAGCACGAGACGCTCTCCGCGCGGCTGAAGAAGGAGAGCATGGAGCTGTTCGGCAAGGAGCTGTTGGCGGGCGAGGTGAGCGACGAGCTGAAGGGCGGCTCGGGGCAGAAGGCGGGCACGCAGGCGCCGCCGATCCCGACGGTCACCGCGTTCGACCTGCTCGACGAGATCTCCAAGCGGGTGCCGCCGGGAGACAAGATGAAGCTCGACATCCTCGAGCTCGACATCAAGCCGAAGAAGACGTTCCTGAAGGCGACCGCCGAGACGGCGCAGCAGGTGGACGACCTCACCGACGCGCTCTCGAAGATCGAGTGCTTCGAGGACGTGCAGAAGGGCAAGCTCTCGTCGGTGACGGGGCCGACCCCGCCGGTCGATCCGAAGGCGCAGCCGGGCGACAAGCCGCCGGCGCCGCCGGAGCTGAAGCAGTTCACCCTCACCATCACCACCACCTGTCCGTGAGGCGAGGCACATGACGTTGAACGACAGGCTGAGCGAACTGCGCGGACGGTGGGAGCGGCTCACCGACCGTGAACGCACGCTCGTCGCGGGGATGGGCGTGGTGCTGGTGGTGGTGATCATCTTCGGCATCGGCGTGTCGATCGCCCAGGGGCTCTCCGACCTCGAAGACGACAACCGGGCGATCCGCCAGGCGCTGAAGGACATCGACTCGAACCGCGACGCCTACCTGCGCGCCCGGCAGAAGACGGCCCAGCTCGAGGCGCGGATGGGGCGCGGCGCGGTGCAGCTGCAGGGGTACCTCGAGAGCGCAGCGAAGGAGGCGGGCGTCGAGATCGCCGAGACCGTCGAGCGGCAGCCGGCGCCGCTCGGCAAGAAGTACGTCGAGAAGACGGTGGACCTGCGGCTGCGCAAGGTGCCGCTCGAGCCGCTCTCGCGCTTCCTGCGGAAGATCGAGACGGGCCCCAACCTCGTCGCCGTCACGTCGCTCAGCGTGCGCTCGCGCGACGACAAGCACGAGGACCTCGAGGTCGAGATGGGCGTGTCCACTTACGAGCACGCGCCCGAGGGTGCGAAGGCGAGCCACAAGAAGGGCGACAAGGGCGACAAGGCCGACAAGGCCGAATCCGGCGCCAAGGAGAGGTGATGGACCTGCCGCGCATTCCCGACCGGCTCGTCCGGCCGCTCAAGTGGGCCGGCTACCCGGCCTTCGCCGTCGTTGCGTTCGTGGTGTCGCTGTGGGCGACGCTGCCGCGCGATCGGATCAAGGACCTCCTCGAGGGCGACGCGTCCGCCCTGCTCGGCGCCGAGGTATCGGCGAACGACTTCGGGCTGACGCTCTTCACCGGCCCCGGGGTGAGCGCCGGCAGCATGATCATCAAGACGCGGCCGACCGACCCGGGCGCCAAGCCCGCGCGCATCGGCGTCGACGACCTGACGATCCACTTCAGCCTCTACTCGACGCTGCGCGGCTGGGCCGACGCCTCCTTCAAGGCGCACGCGGCGCACGGTGTGATCGCGGGCAAGTACCGGGCGGTGCCCGACGAGACGGCGTTCGCCGTCGACGCCACCGGCGTGACGCTCGGCGACCTGCCGCACGTCGCGGAGGTGGGCGGGCTGCCGCTGGAGGGCGTGCTCGACCTGAAGATCGGCGTCACCGCGGTGAAGGGACGGATGGTGGAGTCGGCCGGCGAGATCGACCTCACGCTGATCGACGGGGCGGTGGGCGACGGAAAGGCGAAGCTGGTGGTGCCGGGGGGCGATCCGTTCCTCTCGCAGGGAGTGACGGTGCCGAAGATCGCGCTCGGCCGCGTCGGCGGGAAGGTCGTCATCGAGAAGGGGCGCGCCTCGCTCAAGGGCGTGCACGGGCACTCGAAGGACCTCGACCTCGAGCTCGACGGATCGGTCGACCTGCGCGACCCGATCACGCTCTCGGCGCTGCACCTGTACCTCAAGGCGAAGCCGTCGGAGGAGCTGCTCAAGCGCGAGGCGGCGCTGGAGATGGTGGTGAACGGCGCCGCGGGGATGGCGAAGCGCCCCGACGGGTGGCTCGGCTTCTCGATCGGGGGCACGCTGGGGGCGCCGATCTTCCTGCCCGCGAAGGACGCGCCCATCGGGCTCGGCGCCCCCGCCCTGGCGACCCAGCGCCTGCCGCTGCCCGGCAGGCCGATGACGCCGCCGCCGCCGCGCTTCGCGCCGGCGATGGCGACGACCACCGGCAACATCCCCGAGGCCCTGCCGCCGCCGCCGCCGCTGCCGCCGCCGCCGACCACGCCCTCCACGACCGAGACGCCGCCTCCTGTGCCGAGCACCACCGCGCCGATCCAGGCCGCACCCACGAGCGCCATGGTTCCGTCGACGATGCGCTTCGGCGGCCCGGGCTCCCACCACAGCGCGATCTCGGACGCGGTCAACGGAGCCGGCGAGGGCGAGCCGCCGCCATCGCCGCCGTCGACCTCGACGGGCGGCGACACGGGCGAGCAGCCGATCCCCTAGACCAGAACCTCTTCAGGCGCGCTCCTCGGCGATCCCGTAGCGGCGCGCCCGGTCCCACAGCGTGGACTTCGCCAGGCCGAGCGAGCGCGCGGCCGCGCGGTAGTTGCCACCCTCGCGCTGCAGCGCCGTGGCGATCGCCTGCCGCTCCGCCTGGTCCACGCGACGCGCGTCCCACGGCGTGGAGGGCTCGCACGCCTGCAGGCCGCGCGCGGCGTGGGGCAGCAGATCCTCGGCCTGCAGCACCGGGCCGCCGAGGATCGCGGCGCGGTGGAGCGCGTTGCGCAGCTCGCGCACGTTGCCCGGCCAGTCGTGCCGCTCCAGCGCCTCCATCGCCGACGGCGCGATCACCTTGAGGCCGCCCACCTCGGGCGCGAGCCGATCGAGGAAGTGGTGCACCAGCGGCGCCACGTCCTCGCGCCGCTCGCGCAACGCCGGCAGCGCCAGCTCCACCGTCGCGAGCCGGTGGTAGAGGTCGAGGCGGAAGGCGCCCTCTCCGACGGCGGCGGCGAGATCTCGATGGGTCGCCGACACCACGCGCACGTCCACCTTGCGCTCGAGGTTGCCGCCCACCGGCCGCACCGCGCGCTCCTCGAGCACGCGCAGCAGGCGCGGCTGCAGCGCGAGCGGCAGCTCGCCGATCTCGTCGAGGAACAGCGTGCCGCCGTCGGCCTCCTCGAACACGCCGCGCCGGCGCTGCGCCGCGCCGGTGAAGGCGCCCTTCTCGTGGCCGAACAGCTCGCTCTCGATCAGGTCGGGCGCGATCGCCCCGCAGTTGACCACCACGAACGCGCCCCGGCGGCCGCTGCCGTCGTGGAGAGCGCGCGCCACCAGCTCCTTCCCCGTGCCGCTCTCGCCGAGCACCATCGCCGACGCGCTCGTCGGCGCCACGCGCGCGATCTCCTCGCGCAGCCGGCGCAGGACGCGGCTCCGCCCGATCAGCCCCGACCCCGTGGCCACGCCCGCGCCCTCGGCCGCCACGCGCAGCCTGGTGCGCCCGACGGTGATCCGCATCCCGGGCATCACCTCCCCGGCCGCGACGCGCACCCCGCCGACGAAGGTGCCGTTGCGCGACCCGGCGTCCACCACCACCACGCGACGCCCCTCGCGCCGGAGGGTGCAGTGCCGGCCCGAGACGTAGGGATCGTCGAGGACGAGATCGTTGCCCGGGGCGGAGCCGACGGTGAGGCGCTCGCCGAGCGGCAGCTCGTGCCCGTCGTCGAGGCGGACGCTCCATCGCTCGGCGGTCGGGGTTGCGTCGTCCTCGGAGCGGGTGATCTGGAAGCGATGCATGACCGGGCGGGCGAGCGCGCGCTCGGCGGCGAGCGCTTGGGCGAGGGGGCTCATCGGGTCCTCCAAAGTGGTCGGACCAGTTGTCGGCAGGCATCGGAAAAAGTTTCGTACGAAATGCATTGCGATTGCTCTTCCATCGGTCTGCGGATCTCCGCGGGGTCGCGGGCGGGTTGACCGCGGCCGGGCGTCGGCGACAAGCTCTCGGCGATGCGCGTGCGAGTGCTCTACTTCGCGGTGCTGCGCGAGCGGCTCCGCAGCGACGGTGAAGAGGTCACGCTGCCCGAGGCGGCGACGGTGGGGACGCTGCTGGAGGCGCTCGCGACGCGCCACCCCGCGGTGGGCGCGCTCCGCCGCCACCTGCAGGTGGCGCGCAACCAGGCGTTCGCGCGGCCCGACGAGCCGCTCGCCGAGGGCGACGAGGTGGCGCTGATCCCGCCCGTCGCCGGCGGCTCGGGCGCGACGGTGCGGGAGGAGCCGCTCGACGTGAACGAGGTGATCCGCGCGGTGGCGCACGAGGGCGCCGGCGGCATCGTCACCTTCACCGGCGTCGTCCGCCGCGAGAGCCGCGGGCGCCGCGTCGAGCGGCTCGAGTACGAGGCGTACGGCGCGATGGCCGAGGCGCGGCTCGCCGTCATCGCGGACGAGCTTTGCGTGGCGCACGGCGCGCGCGTCGCGATCCTCCATCGCGTCGGCCGCCTCACCGTCGGTGACGTGGCCGTGGTGATCGCCGCCTCGGCCCCTCACCGGGCTGCCGCCTTCGCCGCCTGCCGTGAAGCGATCGAGCGGTTGAAGGTGGAGGTGCCGATCTGGAAAAAGGAGATCGACGAGGACGGCGAGGAGTGGGTTGGGCTCGGCCCGTAGACCCTCGCCTCCGCGCGGACGAGTCGGCGGGATTGACCGCCCGCCCGTCGGAAATAGATTCCAAGAGGCGCTCGGGAGCCCGACGCGAGCGCTCGCCGGCCTGTGGATAACTTGCGCCGCGATCGCCCGGCAGGTATACTTTCCACCTGCTCGCGCGCTTGGGCGAACGGCGTCTAACCATAGGCAATCCATGTGGATTGTTTCAGGGAGGATTGCGTGAAACGGGCTGTTCCCATCTCATCCCCAGACCTCTCGCAGGAGCCGCTCCGGCCGGCGCCGCGGATGGCCCGCGAAGCCACCCGACGCACGCCCGGACGGCGGGCGCTGCCGGTGTTGCAGGCGTTCGGTGAGCCGAGCAGCAGCGACCCGCTCGAGCGTGCGCGGCAGCGCCTCGAGCGACGGATCGGCGCCCACCTGCCCGGACGTCTCGCCCTCGCCGTCACCGACAACCGCTACACGATGATCTCGGTGAAGCGCGAGAAGGGCTTCTACCGGCTGCGCCTCCACCACATGTTCCTCGAGGCCGACCCGAACGTGGTGCGCGCGCTCGGCCGCTACGTCGGCGACAACGACGCCGACTCCTCGAACCTGCTCGGCCGCTACATCGACGGCAACCAGCACCGCATCCGTCGCGCCCGCCGCAACCGCACGCCGGCGATCACCCTCGAGACGCACGGCGAGATCCACGACCTCCAGGACATCTACGAGGTCCTCAACGGCCACTACTTCGCCGGCGCCATCGACGCCCGGATCACCTGGGGGATCCGCACCGGCAAGTTCCGCCGCCGCAACTCGATCAAGATGGGCAGCTACTCGGTCGAGGACCGCCTGATCCGCATCCACCCCTCGCTCGACCGCGACTTCGTGCCGCGCTTCTTCGTCGAGTGGATCGTCTATCACGAGATGCTGCACCAGAAGCACGACATCCCGGTGGTTGGCGGGCGGCGACAGTTCCACACGCCCTCCTTCCTCGATGAGGAGGCGACGTTCGAGCACTTCGAGCGCGCCCGTCGCTGGGAGCGCGAGAACCTGAACCGCCTCCTCGTCTACTGAAGAGACGTAGAGCCACGCCTCCCGCCGCCCGAGTGGGCGGCGCCCGCCCCCCGACCGCCCGCCATGCGATCGCCCCTTGATGATCCGGGCGGAGGCGGTTATTCCAGTCGCCACACGAATCGAGGAGAGGACCGATGATGCGAACCATTTCGACCCTGGTGTCCGGGCTCGTCGCCGCGGGCGCGCTCGTCGTCGCGTCGCCGGCGGCGCTCGCCGACCAGGCGCCACCGAAGGCGAAGGCGGGCAAGCTCATGGACCCGGCGAGCGCCACCGCCACCGCCCCGGCGCAGTACAAGGTCAAGATGAAGACGACGAAGGGCGACTTCGTCATCGAAGTCCACCGCGACTGGGCGCCGCACGGCGCTGACCGCTTCTACAATCTCGTGAAGATCGGCTACTACAACGACCTCGCCTTCTTCCGCGTCATCAAGGGATTCATGGTGCAGTTCGGGATCTCGGGCGACCCGGCGGTCAACACGGTGTGGCGCGAGGCGAAGATCCCCGACGACCCGACCGGCAAGCAGTCCAATACGCGCGGCATGGTGACGTTCGCCACCGCCGGGCCGAACACGCGCACCACGCAGGTCTTCATCAACTACGCCGACAACGCGAACCTCGATTCGATGGGCTTCGCGCCCTTCGGCAAGGTGGTCTCGGGGATGGACGTGGTGGACAAGCTCGAGGGCGAATACGGCGAAGGCGCGCCCGGTGGCCGCGGCCCGTCGCAGGGGCGCCTCCAGAGCGAGGGCAACGCCTACCTCAAGGCCAACTTCCCGAAGCTCGACTACCTGAAGTCCGCCAGCATCGTCCCCTGATCGACGCCTTCTCCCGTCGCTGCGCCTCGGTCCGATCGCGAACGAGCGTAGACTGGGGGCGATGGCGTCGAGGCGGTCTGGGACGGGCGGTCGGCGCGGCGAGGACACGCGCGCCACGGTTTTCGATGCGGGCCGCGAGCTGGAGATCGTCGGTCGGGTCGCCGCGGCGCTCTCGCCCGATGACCTCCGTGCGAGCCTCGACGAGGCCCTCGACATCCTCTGCCACGGGCTCGGCGCCGACGACGGCGAGGCGCTGCTCACCGAGCGGCGCGGCGGCGATCTGCTGCTCACCACCTGCCGCGGCCCCGACGCCGTCCTGCTCGCCTCGCGGGCGCGCTTCCCGCTCGGAGCGGGCTTCCCGGGGATGGCGGCTCACACCGGACGGCCGCTCCTCACCGACGAGCTGTCACGCGACGTGCGCTACCTGCGCTCCCAGGTGCCGCGCGGCGGCGTGCGCGCCTGCGTCGAGGTCCCGCTCCTCGGCGCCGACGCGGCGCTCGGTGCGATCGGCCTCTACTGGCGGCGCGGCGACGTGCCCCTGGAGCGCGCGGTGCGGGTCGCCGAGCTGGCGGCTCGACCGATCGCGGCGGCGGTGCGCGCGGGTCGGCCGGCCGGGCTCGTGATCCCGTCGGCGGCCCTCGCCGCCCCGACGCTGCGGGCGCGCTGCCTCGGCGGCTTCACGATCCATCGCGGCGACCAGCCCATCCCGCCCCGGGCGTTCCCCCGCAAGAAGGCGGTCACGCTGCTCCAGATCCTGCTCCTCCGCGCGGGCCGGCCGATCGAGCGCGACGCGCTGGCCGAGATCCTCTGGCCGGGCCTCTCCTCGTCGGCGGCGCCCAACCGCGTGCACGTGGTCGTCAACGCGCTCCGCGACGCGCTCGAACCGGGACGCGAGAGCCGCGACGGCGCCTTCGTCCGCAGCCACGGCGACCTCTACTTCCTCGACGGCGACGCGATCGTCGAGACGGACGTCGCGCGGTTCCGCGAGCTGCGCGCGCGCGGGCTGTCCGCCGAGCGCAACGGCTCCGCCACCGAGGCGTGCCGCCACTTCGACGAGGCGGCGGCCTGCTATGGCGGCGACCTCTTCGAGGACGCCGGCGACGCCTCGTGGTGCGAAGGCGAGCGCGCCGAGCTGCGGGCGCAGTGGCTCGACCTGCTCCGCCGCGGCGCGGCGCTCCACCACCACCTCGGCGATCCCGAGCTGGCCGCCGAGCGCCTCCGCGCGGCGGTGCGGGCCGATCCCTACCGCGAGGACCTGCAGCGCGAGCTGGTCGGCGAGCTGCTGCGGCTCGGGCGCCGCGGCGAGGCGGCGGCGCAGTACCGCGAGTGCCTCCGCCTCCTGCGCGAGGAGCTGGACGCCGAACCGCAGCCCTCGACGCGCGCCCTCGAGGCGCTCCTCCGTCGGCCTCGGTGACTCGTTCTATCGGGCCCTACCGGTCGCGCCTGCGCTGCCTCTCCGCGGCGTTGGCGAACAGGCCCCAGGTCGTGAGCCCGATCAGCAAGAACATCCCAGCCGAGAGCAGCAGAGCCGTCATCCTCGTCTCCTCCACATCGTCGCGCGCGCCTGAGGTTCGATGCCGCCGCGAGCGAATCCGCAGCGAGCGTGACCGGCGAGTCTTACAGGGGACTTTCAGGAGCCGGCCGGCCGGCCGGATCGAGGGAGGAGGTTCGCGGGCCGCGGCCCCGGATCAGCCGGCGACGACGACGCGCATCAACGGGCCCCACGAGTTCACCGAAACCGGGAAGACGTCCTGGTCGTGCGAGCTGGTGGACCAGCAGGCGGTGACGTTGATGTCGCCGATGGTGTAGGGGAACACCGGCACGTCCTTGCGCGGGAACACCGTGTTGGAATTCGACATGAAGAAGCCGAGCAGGTAGGGCTTGTTGGCCTGCGCGACGAACGCGACGTCCGAGTGGACCCACTGCTCGACGCCGGCGCCGTTCGTAGTCGTCCCCGTCGCCAGCTTCTGCATGTTCGAGGGATCCCAGATCCCGGCACGGAAGAAGTCGGCCTGGGCGAGGTTCGCCTTCCACTCGATTGCGGTGATCGTCGTCTGCACGCTGAAGGTCATCGTGTAGTAGCGCCCCGACCAGACGCTGGCGTTGCCCGGGTCCTGGAGCGTGCCGCCCGGCGGCGTCACGTCGAGGGTGGTGACGCAGGTGCCGGCGGCGCAGCCGTTCGAGCATTTGTTTCCGCAGGCGCCGCAATTGTTGGCGTCCGTGGAGGCGTTCACCTCGCAGCCGGTGCCGGCCTTTCCGTCGCAGTCGAGATTGCCCGTCTTGCAGCTGAATCCACAGACGCTGTTGGCGCAGACGGACGCCGCGTTGGCGACGGCGCCGCAGGGCTTGTTGCAACCGCCGCAATTGTTGGGATCGAAGCGCGGGTCGACGCACGCCGCGTTGTTGTTGCACGAGAGGAGCGGGGCGCCGCAGCCGGCCGCGCACGCGCCCATCGAGCACACCTGCCCCGGCGAGCAGGCCTGTCCGCAACCGCCGCAGTTCATCGGATCGACGCTGAGGTTCGTACACTGGACGCTGCACCACGTCTGCCCCATCGCGCAGACGGAGACGCAGGCGCCGCCGGCGCAAATCTTTCCCGGCCCGCAGGCCGTGCCGCAGCTGCCGCAATTCTTCGAATCGGCCTGGAGATTCACGCACGCCCCGCTGCACGCGTTCTGGCCGTTCGGGCAGCTCACCACACACTTGCTGCCGGCGCACGAGTTGCCGGGTGGGCACGCCATTCCGCACCCTCCGCAATTGGCCGGATCGGCGGTGAGGTCGGCGCAGATTCCATTGCACGCCGTCTCCCCGTTCGGGCAGCTCACCATGCACAGGCCGCCGGCGCACGCGTTGCCCGGCGCGCAGGCCATTCCGCACGCCCCGCAATTGGCCGGATCGCTCGTCAGATTGACGCACAGGCCGTCGCACACCGATTCACCGTTCGGGCAGGCGACCACGCATTTCCCGCCGACACAGGCGTTGCCCTGCGGGCAGGCCATCCCGCAGGCGCCGCAATCGGCGGCGTCGGTCATCAGGTTCGCGCACGCCCCGCCGCAGGCGGTCTGGCCATTGGGACAGGCGGCGGCGCATTGACCGGAGACGCACGCGCTGCCCGGGGCGCAGGCCATCCCGCAGACACCGCAATTGGCGGGATCGGTCATCAGGTTCGCGCACGTCCCGTCGCACACGGCGAGGCCGTTCGGGCAGCTCACCGCGCACTTGCCGGCGACACAGAGGTTGCCCGGCGGGCAGGCCATTCCGCACCCGCCGCAATTGGCGGGATCGGTCATCAGGTTCGCGCAGGTCTGGCCGCAGACGGTGAGCCCGTTCGGGCAGCTCACGGCGCACTTGCCGGCGACGCACGCGCTCCCCGGCACGCAGGTCGTTCCACACACTCCACAGTTGCCCGGATCGGTCATCAGGTCGGCGCACCGCCCAGCGCAGGCGTCCTGCCCCTTCGGGCAGCTGAGCGCGCACTGCCCGGCGACGCACAGGTTGCCGGGCGGGCAGGCCATCTGGCATCCGCCGCAATTGGCCGGATCCGCCATGACGTCGACGCACAGCCCATTGCATGCCATTTCGCCCTGCGGGCACGAGGTGGCGCACTTGCCGGCCGTGCACTGCATTCCGCCGCTGCATGCCATTCCGCACGCGCCGCAATTGGCAGGGTCCGACGACAGGTTGACGCAGGCGCCGCTGCAGGCCGTCTCGCCCGTCGGGCAGCCGACCGCGCACTTTCCGTCGGCGCACAGGTTGCCCGGTGGGCAGGCCATTCCGCACGCGCCGCAGTTGGCCGGGTCCTGCTTCAAAGTGACACACTGGCCGCCACAGACCATCTGCCCCTGTCCCGGGCAGGCGACCGTGCATGCGCCGGCGACGCAGGCGTTGCCCTCCGGGCAGGCGTTGGCGCAGGCGCCGCAATTGCGCGGGTCGGTCTGGGTGTCGACGCACTCGTTTCCGCACTGGACCTTGGTGCAGGGGTTGGTGGCGCCTCCGCACCCGACCAGCAGCAGGGCAGCAATGATGGTGGAATGAACTCGCATGGATCCTCCCGCCGCACCTTCCGCGGCTCGAGCGTGTGACCGTCGCGTGGGCGATGATACATGGGGACGCCGGCCGCTGACGAACTGCTATCCTCGCGGGCCGTGTCCGACCGCGAACCCGACCGCCCCTCCACCGTCGAGGATCCCGCCCTCGGCGACACGGTGTCCGCGTCGCCCCGGGCGGCGGAAGCGGAGCTGGCGCCGGGCGCGCGCCTCGGCGAGCGCTACACGATCGTGCGGCTCCTCGGGCGCGGTGGCATGGGCGCGGTCTACCTCGCCACCGACGCCATCCTCCGCACGCAGGTGGCGCTCAAGCTGGTGCTGCGGGAGCGCGCCGGCGGCGCGGGCGGCATCGAGGCGCTGCGCGACGAGGTGACGCTGGCGCAGACGGTCACGCACCACAACGTCTGCCGCACCTTCGACGTCGAGGAATGGAACGGCCGGTACGTCGTGAAGATGGAGTTCGTCGACGGCGAGACCCTCGCCGAGCGCGTCTCGCGCACCGACCGCCTCTCGATCGAGGAGGCGCTCCACGTGGCGCGCGGCATCGCCGCCGGGCTCGCCGCCGCGCACGCGCGGGGCGTGATCCACCGCGACCTCAAGCCGCAGAACGTGATGCTCGAGGAGCGGACCGGGCGCGTGGTGCTGATGGACTTCGGGATCGCCCGCGCGATGGCGCGCCCGGACGACGACGGGCGCCCCTCCGGCACCCCCGGGTACATGGCGCCCGAGCAGGCGCGCGCCGAACGCGTGGACGGTCGCGCCGATCTCTACGCCCTCGGCTGCGTGCTCTACCACATGCTCGTCGGCGAGGTGCCCTTCCCCGCCAGCACGCCGATGGCCGCGGTGCTGCGCCACCTCGCCGATCCACCGCCCGACCCGCGCGCCGCCCGCCCCGACCTGCCGGCCTGGCTGGTGAAGCTGGTGCGGCGGCTGCTCGAGAAGGATCCCGCGCGCCGTCCTTCGAGCGCGCTCGAGGTGCTCCGCCTCCTGCACGGGCCGCCCGCCACCGCTCGCCGCGTCGCCCTGGGCGCGCTGGCGGTCGCCGCCGTCGCCGCCGCCGTCGGGCTCCCGCTCCATCGCTTCCTCTCGGTGCACGAGCGCTTCTGCGCGGGCGTGGTGACGCGGCGCCAGGTGATGGAGTGCTCGGGCCCGCTCGGCGCCGATGCGCTCGCCGGGCGCAGCGTGGCCTTCCGCGTGCTCACGCGACGCGGGCGCACCGAGCGCGTGGAGCGCGTCCGCGACGGCCACCTCGCCGCCGACGACGACGGGCTGGCGACCTGGGAGTACCTCTACGATGAAGCGGGCCCCGTGAAGGAGACCGTCGCCCGCGACGCCGAGGGCCACGTGCGCGTGCGCGTCATCCACGCCGCCGACCTCGGTCGCAGCGAGCGCCGCGACGCGCACGGCGACCCGCTGCCCGAGCCGGGGACCGACGTCACCGTCGAGCGGCCGAGCTTCGACGCGCGCGGGTACCTCGCCCGCGTGCGCTACGAGAACGTCTACGGCTCGCCGCGCGCCGACCGCCGCGGCGCCTTCGGCTACGAGGTCACCGTCGACGGCGAGGGGCGCATCACCGCGCTCGGCTGCCTCGGCGCCGACGGCACGCCCGCCCCCACGCCCGCCGGGCTCGCGCGCATCACCATCCGCCGCGACGGCGCCGGCTTCCCCGTCGAGGAGCGCGCCCTCGGCGCCGACGGCGGGCCGGTGCGCACGGACGAGGGATGGGCGGTGGTGCGCCGGCGCTGGGACGAGCACGGCAACCTCGTCGAGGAGGCGACCTTCGACGGCGACGGGAAGCCGACCGTGACGGCCGGCGGCGCCGCCTCCTTCCGCGCGGTCTACGACGGCAGCGGCGACCGCGTGCAGCTCTCCTTCTTCGGCCCCGACGGCGCGCCCGCGCTCGCCGCCGGCGGCTGGGCCATCGTGCGCACGAAGTACGACCGGCGCGGCCGCCCCGTCGAGGAGGGCTTCTTCGGCGTCTACGGCGAGCCCACCTTCACCCGCGACGGCTTCGCCGTGCGCAAGACCAAGTACGAGGTAGGCGCCGTCGAGGAGTCGATTTTCGACAAGGAGAACCGCGCGGTCGCCACCGCCGGCGGCTGGGCCAAGGTGCGCCGCGAGCTGGACGGCGACGGCAACGTCGGGCGCGAAGCGTTCTTCGACGAGGACGGCCGCCCCACCCTCACGCGCGAGGGCTTCTCCGCGCGGCGCTTGTCCCGCGACGAGCGCGGCCGCGTCGTCGAGGAGGCGCTCCTCGGCGTGGACGGACGGCCGACGCTCCACCGCGACGGCTGGGCCTCGCGGCACCTCGCGTACGACGAGCGCGGCCAGCTGGTCGAGGAGCGGCTACTCGGCGTGGACGGGCAGCCGGCGTCGCACCGCGACGGATGGGCGCGCCGCCGCTTCACCAGGGACGGCGAGGGCCTCTCGTCGGAGACGAGCTACCGCGACGCCGACGATCACCCGGTGCTGCGCCGCGACGGCTTCTCCGCGCGGCGCGCGGTGGTCGATCGGCGGGGGCGGCTCGTCGAGGAGACGCTCTTCGGCCCGAGCGGCGAGCGCGTCGTCGGGAGCGAGGGCTGGTCGCAGCGGCGCCTCGGCTGGGGCGAGGGCGGAGAGCCGATCGAGGAGGAGCTGCTCGACGCCGCCGACCGCCCCGTCGCCGGCCCCGAGGGCTGGGCGGTGCGCCGCGTGAAGCTCGACGCGGGCGGCCGCGAGGTCGAGGTGCGGCTGCTCGGCGCCGCCGGCGCCCCGACGGTGGGGCGCGATGGCTGGGCGGTGCGGCGCACGATCTGGGACGGCCGCGACCGCGTCGAGCTCGCCTTCCTCGACGCGGACTGGCGCCCCGCGCACCGGCCGGGGGGAGCGCGGATCGTGACGAGCTACGACGGCCACCACCGCGCGCAGGAGGAGCGGCGCTACGACGACGCCGGCAGGCCGCTCGCCGACGGCGACGGCTTTTTCGGCACGCGCTGGAAAACCGATCCGTGGGGCCGGGTGGTCGAGGAGACCGGGCTCGGCCCCGACGGCAAGCCGCGCCTCGGCCGCGGCGGCTGGGCCACCGTGCGCACCCGCTGGGACGACGCGGGGCGCGCCGCGCAGCGCGACCTCCTCGACGGCGAGGGCCGGCTCACCATCGGGCGTGACGGCTGGGCCTCGAGCGTCGCGCGCCACGATCGCTTCGGACGGCGAGTGGAGGAGCTCTGGTTCGGCCCCGACAAGCACCCGGTCGCGGGCCGCACCGGCGCCGCGGGACGGGCGACGCGCTTCGACGACGACGGCCGCGAGCTGCGCCACACCGACTTCGACCTCCGCGGCGAGGCGATCGCGGGCGTCGGGCGCGATCTCGACGGGCGCCCCGTCGCCTGGAGCCTCGCCGGCGGCAAGGTCGAGCTGGTGGGCGCCGACGGGAAGCCGCTCCGCGATCCGGCGGCGCTGGCGCGGCTCGCGCGGCGCGTGGAGGCGTGGCGGCGCGCGCTCTCCGTCGAGGCGATGCGCGCGCGGCGCCCCGGCCTCTTCCGCAACGCGCGCGGCGTGCTGGTGATGGACACGGGGCCGAAGTCGCTGGCCCACGGCTTCCGCCCCGGCGACGTGATCCTCTCCCTCTCGCGGCGGCGCCTCGAGCGCCCCCTCGACGTGGCGGCGATCGCGGCGGGCGACGCGCCGGCGCCGGTGGAGGTGATCCGCGACGGCGAGGGTGAGGTCTGGCAGATCCCGCCGCGCGACCTCGCCGACCTCGTGCTCGAACCGCTGTGATGGAATCGGGCGCCGGACGGGCGCTCACTCGATGGTCAGTACGTCTCCCGCCGAATAGGCGTTGAACTCGGGTGCATACATCGATTGCACGGTGGCCGGGCCGACGCGGAAGGTGCCCGAAAGGTTGGCGCGAACCCGGTATTCGAAGGTGTATTCCCCGACGGGGAGGTGCTCGAAGAAGAAGTTGGCGCCCGAGTCGCGCGTCTCCTCGTAATAGCCGAGGCCGAGGTCCCACTTGAATTGCGAAACCGCGTTTTCGGGCTCCAGCCCGGCGGCGCGCGGATCGCGCAGGTGCACGTACTCCGCCTCGTGCTTGCTGCGCAGCGACAGCTGCACCTCGACCTCGTCGCCGGGGGAGATCACCGCGCCCTCGGCGAGCGGCGTCAGCTTCCAGCCCTGCGGCGTGCTCTCGCGCTTGAAGTAGCGGCGCGATAGCTGGAAGAAGTCGCCGCGCTCCTCCGCCGGCATCTTGTCGGTCGAGAAATGCCAGGTGGCGGAGGCGAACATCACGCCCTTCGTCGGCTTCTCGACGGTGATGGTGGACGACGTCTTCGGATCGACGCGCTCCCCTGGAATGACCAATTGCGCCTTTCCCCGGTATTCGTCGGGCGGGAAATCGAACGTCGTCTTCAGCGTTCCGATCGCCACCGTCGTGCTCTCCGGGATCGCGAGCGCCTTTTCCTGGTCGAGATAATGGACCAGCGAATAGATCACCTCGGCGGTGGCGCGCGTGGACTTCCACTGATTCAGCTTCTTGTTCAGCAGCAGCCAGAGCACGAGGCCGTCCTTCTTGGGATTCTGGGGGTCAATCTCCATCAGCGTGCGCAGCGCGAAGGCGTGCGACTCGATGGTGTCGTTGTACCAGAGCCACGCGCGGTCCTCGGGCGCCCAGTAGGTGCCTTGATCGGGCGAGGTCTTGGCCGAGTCCATCACCGACGCGAAGACCAGCTGCGCGTCCTTCGGCCGGCCCATGCGCTGGAGCGTCAGCGCGAGCATCGCCTTCAATCGCGGGGAGTGCTCGCGCCAGTGCGAAAAGCCGTGCTCGAGGATCCGCTTCCGCTCGTCGGGAGTGAGGGCGTCCTGCGTCCAGCTCGCGTCGGGATAGGACGAGGCCACGTAGTTCAGGAAGGTGAGGAACTCGATTCCATAGCGGCCGTCGTCGAGGTGCTTTTCGTACTCCTCGTGATAGTGGCTCGCCAGGTATTGCCAGCCCCGCTGGACCATGGATTTCGGCACGTCGACGTGGAACTCCGCGGCGCGGGCGAATCCGGTCATCAGATAAAGGGTCATCCACGGTGAGGGCGGGCCGCCCGGAAACCACGGGAATGCGCCATTGGCCGTCTGCGTCTTCGCGAGCTTCTGCAGCGAGGCGTCGCGCTGGGCGCGCGCGATCTGCGGGTCGAGCACCTTGATCAGCCCCGACTCGGGCGTGGCGCCGCCGCGCGCCTCGACGAGCCACGGCGACTCCTCGAGCGCCATGCGGCGATTGGGGTCGTTCTCGTCGAACGGGGCGAGGCGGGTGTCGCGGGCGGCGAAGGTGCGCGCCATCTTCGCCACCGCCGGATAGCGGTCGAAGACCGAGGAGACGATTCCCGTGGAGAGGAAGCGATTGAGGATCTGCTCGGTGCACTCGTAGGGATAATCGACCAGGTAGGGAATCGCCTGGAGCACGGTGTAGAAGAGCTGGGCGTCGAGGGTGACGACCAGTTGATCGGTCGTCAGCGTGGGGTCGTCGCCGCGGGCGAGGTCCGGAAACGTCATCGTGCGCTTGCCGGCGTCGCGGAGCGCCACGAAGCGCGACTGCGCGAGGTGCAGGCGCCCCGGCAGCACCGGCAGCGGCCGCAGCTCGCCGTCGGAGAGCGAGCCCGCGTGGGCGCGCACCTCGAACGCCACCAGGCCCGGGCGCTTCGGCGCCGTGACGGGGAAGGTCACGTCGGCGCCGGCCCCCGGGGCGACGGTGAACGGCCGCGAGGCGCGCGCGCCGAGCCCGAACTCCGACGCCACGCTCTTGCGGGTCACCGGGTCCACGATGTCCATCTCGACCGTGCCCGACAGGCCGCCCGCGCCCGCGTTGTTCACCACCACCTTCAGATCGGCCTTGTCGCCCTCGCGGAAGAAGCGCGGCAGGTAGGGGCGCACCATCAGGTCCTTCACGCTGCGCGTCTCCTTGTGCACCGAGCCGGAGGCGAAGTCGCGCGTGATGGCGTGGGCCCACACGCTCCACGAGGTGACCGAGTCGGGCACGGTGAACTCGATCGCCGCCTCGCCCTTTCCGTCGGTGAGGAGCTGCGGCCGGAAGAAGGCGGTCTCGGCGAAGTTCGCGCGCAGCGGCGCCTCGGCGGCGGGAGCCGGTGCGGAGCGCGGTGCGTTCGACTTGCCCTCGCCGGCCGACGGATCGGCGGTGGCGACGCGCGCCCGCGATTCGGCCTCCGCGGGCTGGGCCCCGGGGGCCGCCGGCGCACCCGCCGGCATGTCCGCCTCGGCCGGCGCGCTCTTCATCGGGCGAGAGAGCAGGCGCAGGTGGCCCCCGCTGCCGCCGCCGCGTCCCATGCCGCCGATGCCCCAGTCGTCGATGAAGGTGAGGCGGTCGGGCCGCGGCGAGGGATCGGGCGGCAGCGGGGCGAAGTCCTCCTCGAGCACCCACTGCGCGCCCTGCGAGCCGAGCGACGACTGCAGGACGGCGGTGGCGGCGCGGCTCGGGTAGAGCGACAGCGGCGACGGGGCCGAATAGGGCGCGAGCGCGTCGAGGCTGCGGTCGTACATCGTCGCCAGCACCTCGGCGGCCGCGTCCTCGGCGCCGCCCTTGGCTCCCTTGGGGCGCTTCACCGACACGCGGAAGGTCTCCTTGCCGCCCGGCGTGAGGCGGTCGCGGAAGGTCGACAGCTCGACGGTGAGCTGCTTGTCGCTCCACGGCACGAAGAGCGAGGCCGATCGCTGCAGGAGCTGGTGGTCGCGCAGCGCGGCGAGGCCAAGCCCGAACCCGCCCCGCTCGCCCTCGCCGATCGGCAGCTCGATCACCTGCGCCTTGTCCGACGGGAGGCGGCGACGCTCGACGGCGCGACCGTCGCGGAACCGATCGAGGAGGAGCGTCTCGCCGGCGAGCCCCGAGGAGACGAGCAGCCGCGCGGTGCCGCCGGGCTCGACGGTGGCGTGCTCGAACAGGAGGAGCGCCGGCAGGTGGAGCGGCGCGGCCCCGTCGGCGGCGACGATCACGTCGTGCCAGGTGTCGAAGGGCGCGCCCGCGTCGTCGGTGGTGGAGTAGCGGACGCGATAGGCGCCGGGCGGGAGCGCGGGGAGCGCGATGCGCGCGCCGCCCGAGGCGTCGTGGGCGAGCTCGCCGCTTCCGACGACGGCGCCGTCCTTCCACTGCGCCATCAGCGCCGACGGATCGATCGAGGTGTCCCAGCGCGGGCGGAGCGCGTCGCCGGGGGTGTGGAACGCGCCCGGCTTGTCGTCGGCGGGCAGCGGCAGGTCGGCGGGCGGCACGGTCTGCGCCGGCTGCTCGAGCGCGACGATGCGGAAGCTGCCCGTGCCCGCGCGCGGCGCCCCGTCGAGGTCGGTGCGCTTCACGTCGAGCGACGCCGGCTGGCCGGCGCGGACGAAGCCGAAGTCCGCCTCGATGGTCGCCTCGACGGAGACGAAGCCGAGGCGGAAGGTGCGCGAGGCGGAGCGCGTCTCGCCGCCCTCGTCGGTGAGGTCGGCCTCGACGGAGTAGCGGTACGTGACGGCGCGGTCCTTCGATCCCGGCGCGGGAGTTGAGGCCCAAGCCCGCGAAGGCGGGCTGCTCCAGGGCCCGACTGCGACCTCCGGGGTGAAGGCGATCGGAAAGGTGCCCTCGGCGCCCGGGGTGGCCGTGCCGGCGGCGATGGTCTGCGCCTGCGCGCCGCCGCCGCGGCCCCAGTAGCCCCACCACCACGGATAGACCGGCGCGCGCGTCACCCGCCAGCGCACCTTCCCGCTCGTCACGGGGAGGCCGAAGTAGTAGCGCGCCTCTCCGACGAGCTTCGCGGGGCGGTTGAGCGCGAGCGGCGCGGGCGGGTCCCGGAGCGTCACCTCGAAGGTGGGGCGCTTGTACTCCTCGACGCGCACCGAGGCTGAGCCGTTGCGGTTGGTGCGCACGGTCCACTGGCCGAGCAGCCTCCCGGCGGGGATCGCGAACTCGCCCGCCGCCGAGCCGAAGCGGTTGGTGGTGACGGTGCGCTTGTCCACCTCCTGCCCGTTGGCGTCGACGAGCGCCACCTCGACGGCGGCGTTCTCGACGGTGCGGTAGCTCGTGCGATCGGCGCTGCCGTGGTAGGCGATCACCTTCCACGCGAGCCGCTGCTGCGGGCGGTAGATGGCGCGGTCGGTGTAGACGAGCGCGGCGTCGGTCTCCGACGGCTTCGCGGGCTGGTAGAGGTAGCGCGCCTGCCCGTCGAGCGCGGCGTCGTCGCCCCGCTTCGCGAGGAGGAACGACGGGTGCCCCTCGCCGCCCGTCGGCGCGAAGTGGACCTCGCCGTGCGCGTCGCTGGTGTGGGTGGCGGCGCGCGAGTGGCCGGCGCGCCAGTCCATCCGGTACAGGCGCACCTCGGCGCCCGCGATCGGCCGCCCGCTGTCGCCGTCGAGCACGGTCGCGTCGATCCCGCCCGCGCCGTCGGGGCGGCTGGTGACGACGAGGTCGGTCAGGACGAAATCGACCGCGCGCACGCGGTTGCCGCGGGGCGAGAAGTCGGGGCGCGCCGAGGCGGCGACGACCCACAGGCCGCGCTTGGTCATCGGCGGCGTGACGAAGGTGCGGTGCGAGGCGAAGTCCGGGGTGGCCGGCAGCGCGACGGTCCACTCGGCCCCGGCGGGCCGGGCGAGCAGCTTGCGGACCTCGTCGCCGCTCGGGAGCAGGTTCCAGTCGTGCGCGCCCTCGATGCGCGCGACGAGATCGACCGGCCAGGCGCGAAAGGAGAGCGACGGCAGGTTGCGGTGCGTGATCTCGATCGAGCGCCTGCCCGCGCCGTCGGAGGACATCGCGCTCATCGAGAAGTCCGGCGCCTCGATCGCCTTCTGCACGTGCAGGCAGCGACGGCTGCCGAGCGAATCGGGCGCCTCGCGCGCGCACGACTCGGCGAGGGCGTGGGCGCGCGGGAGATCGCCGTCGTCGCGCACCAGCTCCACCAGCAGCGACTCGCCCATCGTGCGCCACGGCAGCTTCGGGAACGCGGCGAGGCGGCGCTCGAGGTCCGCGCGCAAGGCCGCGCGCTGGCGCTCGTCGGTGAACGCGCCGTGGAGCACGCGGATGCGCTCGAGCCGCGCCTCCAAGGCCGCCTCGCGCCGGCCCGCGTCCGCGTGCCACGCCTCGAGGTCGTCGAGCAGCGCGCCGACCTTTACCAGCGGGTGCACGGCCGGGTCGTCGAGCTTCACCGCGGCGCTCGCCTTCGGATCGCCGGCGACGAGCGCGGCGAAGTCGAGGCGGAAGAGGTCGTTCGACTGCTCGGGGCTCCAGAGCGACGAATCGGCGAGCAGCTCGACCGCGAGGTAGGTGACCGCGTCGCGGAGGGTGCCGCGGATGCCGGGCGGGTAGTCGTTCGGCTGGATGTACTCGGCGAGCGCGGCCACCGGCCGTTTCCCGAGGGCGGCGCGGCGCGACCACAGGTCCGAGTAGGAGCGCAGCGCCTCGGCGACGATCTGATCCTTGGTCCACGCCTTCAGGTCGATCGGGCCCTTCGACTCGACGCGCTCGCGCCGGCCGATCTCCCACGAGTAGCGCCCGAGGTAGTGGACCAGCGCCTGGGCGTAGAAGAGATCGAGCGTGGTGCGCGCCTCGGCGCCCTCCGGCCAGGGCTGCTCGCGCAGGAGGCGCACCGCGGTCTCGACGCCGCCGAGGGCCTCGCGCAGCTGGGTCAGCTTGACCAGCGCGGCGGTCCACTCGGGCTCGTCCTTGCGGGCCCTGGCGCCGTCGAGGATCTTCTGCGTCTCGGCGGCGGCGGCCTCGAGCTTCTGCTCACCCACGAGCTGATCCACCCGCTTCCACCCGGGCGAGTGCTTCGCCCCCTCCGAGGCCCGAGGCGGCGCGGCGCAGGCGTGGCCCGCGAGGAGGGCGAAGAGGAGGGCGGCGCGGTGGAAGCGGTGGGCGGAACGCATGGGCGGGGAGTGTAAACGCACCGCAACGGGGAATGGTTCGCGAGGGCGCCGCGGAGGGCCGGTCGGGAGGCGCGGACGCCGGGCCGCCCACCTTCGATCCGGGGTACCTGATGCCGCTCAAGAAGTCGGCCCGTTTGCAGCATGCGTGCTCCTTCTCCAAACGCCATGGACATGAACAACCACCGCCACCCCCTCCTGCACCGATTGATGGGCGTCAAACATGCATCGCCGGCGGACGTGAAGATGACGACGGTCAATGAATGTGCGGCGTGCTCCCTCGGACGCGCTTCCAACCCCGGGCCGTGCCCCTTTCATGATGTCCATCGTCCCGCCGGGACGATCCTCCTCCAGCAGGGCGAGCCGCCCGCGTGCGTGTGGTTCGTCCGCCACGGCACGGTGCTGATCACGTCGGTGAGCGAGTCGGGGGACGAGACCTTCTGCGCCCTGCGCGGCCCCGGCAGCATGCTCGGCATGGAGGCGCTGCGGGGACGCCCGACCGACTACGAGGCGTGGGCGCTCAGCGACGTGGTGATGTGCCGCCTCGACACGGCGAACTTCCGCAGTTGGGTGGGCGACCGCGGCACGCCGATGGGGGCGATGCTGGAGATCGCCCTCGACGAGGCGGCGCAGCGGCACGACGAGCGGCTCGCGCTGGCGGGGCGCTCCGTGACGCGGGTGGCGCGGTTCCTCCTCGAGCGCCGGCGCATCGAAGGGTGCGACCAGCCGCTGCACGTCGAGAAGCAGGTGCTGGCGCGGATGCTCGGGATGCGCGCCGAGACGCTCTCCCGCGCGCTCCACCGGCTGCGCCAGGGCGGCGCCATCGCCGACGAGCGGCACGTGCGCGTGGTCGATCCCGATGCCCTCGCGCAGCTAGCCGCGGGCGAGGAGGCGGAGGCCGCCGAAGCCCAGTGAACGCCCCCCGCCGCGCTCCCATCGCGGCCGACCTGACGCCTTCCCCTCCCCGCCCCCTTCTCCCGTCGCTGCGCGACCTCTCCGGTACAGCCGCCAAAGGCCCGCGCGCACTCCTTGCGGAGCCTCTTTCCCAGCCTGCAACCGTTTCGCGGGCTTGGAGCCCGTGATCACCGGCCCTGACGGGCGCGCGCGATGCGCTCGGCGACCACGCCCGCCTGGACGATGCACTCGGCGACGCCGAGCCCGCGCCAGGCGTTGCCGGTGACGAACAGGCCCGGCAGGCGGCCCTCCGCCGCGTCGGCCTCCGCGACGCGATCGGCGTGGCCGAGGGTGTAGTGGGGAAGCGCGCGGGCGTGCCGCTGCACGAGGCTGAACGACGGCTTGCCGCGCAGCCCGACGAGGCGTCGGATCTCCTCGACCGCGAGCGCGGTGACGGGGCCGTCCTCGAGCGCGGCCAGATCGGGGGCCCGCGCGCCGCCGATGCGCGCCGCGAGCAACACCGAGCCGTCGGGAGCGCGCCCGGAAAAGAGGGTGGAGGCGTAGAAGGCGCCGAGGAGCGGGCTCCGCTCACCGGGGAGCACGAGGAAGCCGTAGCCCTCGATCGGTCGCGCGAAGGCGGCCACCGGCCAGCCGAGGTGGACGAGCGTCACCGGGAGGTACTCGATGCCGCGCGCGGCCTCCGCGAGGCGCCCGTCGAGCGGCGCCACCACCTCGGCGGCGGCGTGCGCGGGAACGGCCAGCGCCACCCGCGGCGCCTCGATCTCGACGGCGCGCCCCGCCTCCTCGGCGTGCACCCGGAAGCCGTCGCCCGTGCGCTCCACGCGGCGCACGGCGACCCCGCGCCGCAGCGACGGGCCGAGCCGCCGCGCGAGCGCCTCGGTCAGCTCCTCCATCCCGTCCGGAAACGTGGCGAGGCTCGACCCGGGCTCATGCCCCTCGCGCACCAGACGCGCCATGCCGAGGAGCAGGCTGCGGTCGCTCGCCTCGAGGCCCGCGATCCACGGGAAGGCGCTCCGCAGGCTGATGCGCTCGGGATCGCCGGCGTAGATCCCCGAGGCGAGCGGATAGACCAGGCGCGCTCCGGCGACGGCCCCGAGGCGCCGCCGCGCGAACGCCGCCACCGACTCCTCCTCGCCGCGCGCCGCCGGACCACGCGGCAGCGCGAGATCGCCGAGCGCCCGCGCGCGCGCCAGCGGCGGCAGCAGCGGCGAGCGCAGGAATTCCGCCGGCGCCGACGGGATCGCGTGCACCGCGCCCTCCACCACCGCCTCGCGCCGCTTCGCCGACGGCCCGGCGTGGAGCATGCGCGGCGTGAGCGCGACCCGCTCGAGGAAGGCGCGCACCTCGGACCCGCGGTCGCTGAAGCTCGCCGGACCCCGCTCGCACAGCCAGCCGTCCTCGCGCCGCGTGGCGATCTTGCCGCCGGCGCGCGCCTCGCTTTCGAGCACCAGCACGTCGAGGCCACGACGCGAAAGCTCGACGCCGAGCCCGAGCCCGGAGATGCCTGCCCCGGCGATCACCACGTCCGCCATGCGGCGCAAGGTAGCACCAGGGCCGTCCACCGGGGTGTGGATCGACGGCCTCGAAAAAAACAGTGTGCGCGCGGTCACGCCCGGGGATCCCGGCCGCCGCCCGCGCCGTCTCACGCCTGCGTCCACCGTCGAGATCGGACCGCCGCGCGGCGCGTTCGATGATTTGAATGGCGGCGGCACCAAAAACATCGAAACGGTGGTCGTCCTGCGAGGGAGTCGATATGGGCTTCGTTCGTTGGCTGGTGGTGGATCTCCGCGCGGTGCTCGGGCGGCGCGCCGCGCACGTCGAGGAGCGCTGCCGGCTCGAGTCGGTGAACGACGAGCTGAGCCGCTTCGTGTCGATCGTCGATCCGGTGGCCGAGGAGCTGCTGCAGGCGCGGCGCGGTCGGCCGGCCGGCTTGACGAACTGATCCATTATTGTCCATGATGGGTGTCAAGCAGGTCCGCCGGGCGGGCGGGCCAGGATGACGCCATCGCAACGGACCCCCCACCGTCGGTGAAGCCGCTGCCGCGGGTCGATCTGAAGGTCGGCTTCGCGTGCAACAACCGCTGCCTGTTCTGCGCGCAGGGCGAGAAGCGGTCGGGCTGCGGCGCCCTGCCCTTCCCCGAGCTCCTGCGCCGCCTCGCGGCCTGCCCGCGCCCCGCCGGGCTGGTGCTCACCGGCGGCGAGCCCACGCTCTACACGAGCCTGCTCGCGCTCGTCGCCGCGGCGCGCCGGATGGGCTTCTCGCCGATCCAGCTCCAGACCAACGGGCGGCTGCTCTCCTATCGCGACCGCCTCGCCGCGCTGATGGCGGCGGGCGTCGAAGAGGTGTCGCCCTCGCTGCACGGCTCGAGGGCGGCGCTCCACGACGGCCTGACGCGCGCGCCGGGGAGCTTCGACGAGTCGGTGGCCGGCATCGCCAACGCGGTGGCGTCGGGCGCCTCGGTGGTGACGAACTCGGTGGTGACGCGGCAGAACGGCGCCGACCTGCCGTCGCTGGTGCGCCTCTTGGCGAGCCTCGGCGTGCGCCGCGCGCAGCTCGCGTTCGTGCACCCCGTCGGCACCGCCGAGACGCACTTCGACGAGGTGGTGCCGCGGCTGCCCGACCTGGTGGCGCCGCTGCGCGCGGCGCGCGAGGTGGCGCGCGCCGCCGGCGTGACGCTGGTGACCGAGGCGATGCCGCTGTGCTTCCTCCGCGGGATGGAGGAGCTGGCCGTCGAGGAGATCATCCCGCGCACCACCGTGGTGGACCTCGACGGGCAGGCCGCGGACTACTCCAGCTGGCGGGTCGCCGAGGGGAAGGCGCACGGGCCGCCCTGCGAATGCTGCACTGCAAGAACGCGCTGCGAAGGTCCGTGGCGCGAGTATCCCGACCGCTTCGGCTGGGACGAGTTCGTCCCGCTCGACTGATCCCTGCCGCGTCCGCGCTTCCGCCCCTTCGCCGCCGGTCCGAATCGATGTCGCCGACGCGCCGGCGCGCATGCTATAGAGCCCTCCTTTTTTGGAAGAGGGAGAACAGATGAACAAGCTACTGAGCCTCGTCGGTGTCATGGCGCTGTGCGCCTCGTGCGCCACGGGCGCGAAGACGGCCCCGCCTCGCGAGGCCACGCCGGCCGGTGTCTCGACGGTGGTGGCGCGGATCGGGGACCAGGCGATCACCCTGGCGGAGCTGGACAAGGCCGCCGCCGCCGATCTCTACGAGGCCCGCCAGAAGGCGCTCGACACCATGATCACCGAGCGCGTGCTCGAGCCCGAGGCGAAGAAGGCCGGGCTCTCCGTCGAGGACTTCGTGCGCAAGCAGGTCGAGGCGAAGGTGCCGATGGTGGGCGAGGCCGAGGCGCGCGACTTCTTCGAGAAGAACAAGGCGCACCTGCCCCCGCAGTTCGCCGACAAGAAGTTCGAGGACGTGAAGGACATGATCATTCAGGGCCTCACCGGGCAGAAGCGCCAGGAGGCGGTCGGCTCGGTGATCGACGAGCTGCGCGCGAAGGCGGGCGTGAAGATCCTCCTCGAGGCGCCCAAGGTGGAGGTCGCGGCGACGGGCCCCTCGCGCGGGCCTGCCAACGCGAAGGTGACGATCGTCGAGTTCTCGGACTTCCAGTGCCCCTACTGCGCGCACGGGCGCCAGACGATCGACCAGGTGATGAAGGCCTACGACGGCAAGGTGCGCGTGGTGTTCCGCGACTTCCCGCTCTCCTTCCACGAGCACGCCGAGAAGGCCGCCGAGGCCGGGCAGTGCGCCAACGAGCAGGGCAAGTTCTGGGAGATGCACGACTGGATGTTCGACAACCAGGGCTCGCTCACCCTCGAGGGGCTGCAGGGCGCGGCGCAGAAGCTCGGGCTCGATTCGGCGAAGTTCAACGCCTGCCTCTCGAGCGGGAAGTTCGCCTCCACGGTGGCGGCGAACCAGAAGGCGGGCGAGGCGGCGGGCGTGCGCGGGACGCCGGCGTTCTTCATCAATGGCGTCTTCCTGAACGGCGCCCAGCCCTTCGACAAGTTCAAGGAAGAGATCGACCGCCTGCTCGCGAACTGATCCCCCGCCTCTTCAGGCGCCGCGCTTCTGCCCGTGATGAATCGCCACGGTGCCCATCATCAGCGTCTCGTATCCGGTCACCGCGAAGCCGGCTTCCCCGAACATCCGCACAAGCTCGCGCGCCGTCGGGTAATGGTCCAGCGAGCGGGACAAATAGGTATATGGCCGGACCTTCGCCTCGCCGGTCTTCAGGAACACCCGGTCGATGAGCGGCAGGAGCGTCTTCCAATAAAGGAAGAAGCCCTGCCGCACGATCCGGCTTTCGGGCCGCGAGGCCTCCAGGCAGACGAACCGCCCGCCCGGCTTCAAGACCCGGAAGATCTCGGAGAGCGTCTTTGGAATCGAGGCGACGTTGCGCATCGCCCAGCCCATCGTCGCGCCGTCGAAGGAGGCGTCCTCGAAGGCGAGCGCCATCGCGTTGCCCTGCTGCAGCGTCACCGTGTCGCGATAGGGGCCGGCGGCGACGCGGGCGCGGCCGACCTCGAGCATTCCCTCCGAGAGGTCGATGCCGATCACCCGGCCGTCCCGGCCCACCTGCGCCGCCGCGAGCAGCGACAGGTCGCCGGTCCCGCAGGCCACGTCGAGGACGCACGCCCCCGGACGAAAGGCGGTCAGCTCGACGAACGTGCGGTGCCAGCGCTCCCACTGCCCGGCCGACATGACGCGATTCACGGCGTCGTAGTCGCGGGCGATCCGGTCGAACAGCTCCCGGACGTAGGCTTCCTTCTCATCGGGGGACGGCGGCGTGTAGGGGGTGGTCATGGCGCCGCGCACGATAGCAGCTGGCGCCCTGGCCGGTGGTGCCGCCGAGACGAAGTGGTAGCATCGCGCGCGTGACCCGACGAGTGATGGCGTGACGTGAGCGGCGCTGCGCCCACGCTGAGCGTGGTGCTCCCGGCGTTCCGCGCCGCCGACCTGATCGCCCGCCACGTGCCGCCGCTGCGGGCGCACCTCGACGCGAGGAAGGTCGCGCACGAGATCGTGGTCGCCGACGACGGCAGCGACGACGGGGGCGAGACGCGGCGGATCGCCGAGCAGCTCGGTCTCGGCTACGTCGCCCACGACCGGAACCGCGGCAAGGGGGCGGCGGTGCGGCTCGGCATGGCGCGCGCGCGGGGCCGCTTCCGCTTCTACACCGACGCGGACGTCCCCTACGAATTCGATACATTCGACAGATTCTTGTATTACCTCGAAAAGAAGGAATTCCACATCGTCGCCGGAGACCGCAATCTCGCGGGATCCTCCTATTTCGCCGAGGTGGGCCCGCTCCGCCGCGCCGCCAGCCACGCCTACTCGTTCGTGGTCGGGCGATTCGTCGCCGGCGGCTGGTTCGACACCCAGTGCGGCATGAAGGGCTTCCGCGCCGCCGTCGCCGAGGACCTGTTCGCGGTGAGCCGCGTCGATCGCTTCGCCATCGACGTGGAGCTGCTCTACGTCGCGCTCCAGCGCAACTACGACATCAAGCGCCTGCCGGTGCGGCTGCGCTGCCAGGAGGGCTCGAGCGTGCGCGTGCTCCGCGACGGGATCGTCGCGGTCGCCGATCTCGGCCGCATCGGGCTGCACCAGGCGCTCGGCCACTACGCGCCGCGCGCGGCGCTCGATCTCGGCCTCGACGACTGGAAGCGGTAGCTCCTACGGGAAGCGGCCGCTCCCCGCGAGCAGGTCGAGCCGCGCCTGGCGGGCGGCGTCCTCGGCGATCGCCACCGCGGTGTCGGCGTCGCGGGCGCGGCGCTCGGCGTCGATCACCTCGAGGTTGGTGGTGGCGCCGGCGCGGAAGGCGAGGTTGGCGAGGTCGAGCGCCTCGTGCGCGGTGCGCGCCGCCGAGCGCGCCGCG